>NZ_DAIUEH010000024.1:0-82810 GCF_036845245.1 Methylobacter sp. | reverse complement strand
CTAAGGATCGATCATTCCGGGCATTTAACATAGGTGGGGAAAGCGGACGCTTACTTTCCAGCTATACGGTTATGTCATCCTTGAAAATCACCTGCATCTTATACCCAAAGGGCATAAGTTTCGTTTGAGCAGACAAGCTGCTCAACTCAGCTTTATCGCCGCTTCGGAAGATTTAAGCCATGATATGCAGCGATTTAAATCTTATACCGCAAGGCAAATCATCGCGCATCTGGAGCAATGCCGCTCGGTTAAGTTGTTGGAACAGCCGGTATTTTTCAAGCGTGCTCATAAACAAGAAACTACGTATCAGGTTTGGGAAGAAGGCAATCATCCGCAAATCATCGAATCCGAGGCGGTTATGCATCAGAAGTTGGATTACATTCATCAAAATCCGGTGAAACGCGGCTATGTCGATCAAGCTGAGCATTGGCGCTATTCCAGTGCGCGTAATTATGCCGGACAAGTCGGGTTAATTGAGGTGATAAGGGCGTGGTGAGTTACTCGGGAAGCTGGAGTTTCCGAGACTGGGTTCCCAAGCTGGAGCTTGGGAACCAGTGAAAGCAACCCGGTAGGGCATCGGCCCAACATTGCACTTAACTGGAGTAAAGATATAATGCAGTAACGTTTGTTTCCGATTGCTTGTTTTGAAGAAGGACATACCCTCAATATGAACAATATCAATATTCCCGCCATTCTTGAGCTTCCAGTACAGGAGCGCATTCGTCTCGTTGAGCTCATCTGGGACAGCGTTGCAGCAGTTTCTGAAGCCGTGGAAATTTCGCCTGCGCTAAAGGCCGAGCTCGAAGTCCGCATGAAGGAGTTCGACGCAAATCCGGAAGCAGGTTATTCCTGGGATCAAGTTAAATCACGCCTTCAAGGTGGCTCATGGCGTTCCGCCTAAAATTTTCTTCGCGAGCATTGCGTGAAATTGGTGAAGCTCAAGAGTGGTACGAATTGCAGAACCCCGGTCTCGGTGAAGAATTTATTGCGGCAATGGAGTTACAGATAAAACGGTTAGAGCAAGCGCCTCTGCTTTATGCCGAGGTAATCACCGGTGTTCGCAGAGCTTTCCTTCCACGATTCCCTTACGGTTTGTTTTATGCGGTGCGGGGTGATCTTGTACATATTTTGGCGGTGTTGAATGATGCCCGCAACCCGAGTCGTTGGCCCAAAAACAGCTAATTCTATATTCAAAAAACAAGCCAAGGGGCGCACCCGCCCTTATCGATATCCAACCTTACTGGAAATCTTGATACGGAAATGGATTGTTCGTTTGAATGCTTTAGAATAACGCGGTAAGGTAAGGAACAAAACGCACCGTTAGTGTTTCTCGATTGATGCGGTCTTGTAATATTTTAACGAAAACATTTTGGAGTGATTTATGGCTTCTATCCAAGCTATTGAACAGGCGGTCCAGCAGTTACCTGCACACGAGCTGGCTGAATTTCGCCGGTGGTTTGCTCAGTTTGATGAAGCTGTCTGGGACGCACAGATTGAAGCAGATGCTGATGCAGGAAAGCTTGATGCCCTAGCTGCTGAAGCTCTGGCTGAATATCACAATGGCACGGCGCGTGAGCTTTGAGGCATTTTACCTCTTCAAAGTTCTGGCAATATTTCGATGCTTTGCCGACTAATATTCAGCAGCAAGCGCGTGACAGCTATGAGCTGCTCAAACAAAATCCGAATCATCCCTCGTTACAATTCAAACCCGTTAAAAATGGAGCCTTTCGTAGCGTTCGCGTTAGCCTGGGTTATCGCGCACTTGGAGTTCCTGTTGATCAAGGTGTGCAGTGGTTTTGGATTGGCAGTCATGCAGAGTACGATAAATTACTTGGTTAACACAAAAAAACCAAGAGGAATGGGGTTTGCAACCCCGTCCCTAACATTTCTGGGATGTTTGAGCTAAGCGTCCGGCTTTAGAAATCAATGGGGTCAGGTTAAATTGATTTCGATTTGCGCTGAATGGCGCGGCCATTTAAGACTTGGTTGATTTGTTCATTGCATCGGAGTTATCTGTGGAGTAGGATTTCATTTCAATGATTCAATCGAGATTCGTCATGAGCACAACCAGACAACTTAGCATCACGCTACCAAGCGATATCGCGGATATTGTGAAGGCCAAAGTCGAAGCTGGCGAGTATGCGAGCGAAAGCGAAATGATCCGGGATGGATTGTGCGCCCTAATAGCTCATGACTGCGCCGTGGAAAGCTGGCTCAATGATCAAGTGGGATCAGCCTATGATGCGCTAAAGGCTGATCCGTCAAGAGCCGTCTCAGTCGGTCAAGTGCGGGCAAGGCTAGCAGCTGAACACGAAATAGCCAAAACAAAAGCTTGTTGAAGTACACCGTCATTTTCACACCAGAAGCTGAAGAACAGCTTGCAGCACTCTATCGCTACATCGCCGCCGAAGCATCACCCAATATTGCAGAACGTTATACCAGCGCAATTATCTCGTATTGCGAAGGGTTGAGTACTTTTCCTCATCGGGGTGTCTGCCGTGGTGACATACGGCAAGGTCTGCGTGTAACCAACTACAAAGGACGAACCGTAATTGCTTACGACGTGAGCGCCAATCTGGTATCAATCATTGGCGTGTTCTACGGGGGACAAGATTACGAGAACCTCTTTCAGTCTGATCTCTAAGCCGACCTGCCGGACTTGTGATGATCAGATGTCCCAGCAGGTGACGCCAGTCCACAACCACAACGAGGGCATTATTATGCAAGCGGTAAACAAGAAGCTCTGGACACTATCGACCGGCTCCCGGAAGACGCCAACATGGAAGAGATCATGTACCGGCTCTATGTGCTGGAAAACATCCGACGCGGACAACAGGACGCCGCTCAAGGCAAAACCCAATCCGCTGGAAATGTGCTCAGAGATATTCAAGTATGGTGAAATGGACGGATCATGCATTGGTGCAGCTTCCCCATTTCATGATTATAAAAAGGTTCCTACAAAAAGGCTCCAGGTCTTGCATTGTACCTTCCTTAAACAATAAACTTAATTATGCGCAAGGAAAGACCGACACTTTCTTGCTTTTTTTCCGAATACCGAATGCCTCGCGACGGTTTCTTTATTTACACCACTATTCCTGTATCAAAATTATGAAACGAATTTTATCCATGCTCATTTTTTGCCTCGGCCTTTCTCATTATCCGGTAGCCGCCGATACGGGTGCGCCGCCGCAGATAACTCCTGCTGAAATTGAACGCCAAATTCATCAACAGATAAACCGGGTGCGGCAAAGCCACGGGTTGTCCCAATTGGATAGGGATGAGCTACTCGCCGCGATCGCCCGCAAACATAGCAGCGATATGGCGAGCTATCATTTTTTCAGCCACACGAATTTGCAGGAGGAAGATCCCGTTGAACGGGCTAAAAGTCTGGGATGGAACAAGAAAAAGCAACACGATCCTCAAACCTGGGCAATCGGACCGGGTGAAAATATATTTATGAATAATCTTTACGACAAAGTCGTTACGATTAAAGAAAACGGTATCGCGGTAAAAAAAGAATATCTCTGGAAAACGCAGGAAGAAATCGTGCAATCAACCGTGCAAGGCTGGATGGATAGCCCGCCGCATCGAAGAAATATTCTGTCGCCGAACTACGACCTACAAGGCATTGGGGTCGCTATTTCGGGGCACGAAGTTTATGTCACGGAGGATATGTTTTAACTTTATCGCTGGGCGCTTTAACGCGGTAAGCAGGAGGGATTTGTACGGGAGGTTTTGCGTTGAATCCTCATGACGAACATCTATGCATTGTGGCGAAGGGATAATCCATCGCCACCTCAAATTCCTAAAGACTACTTTTTAACAAAGTAATAATAGCCGCCGAATTTTCCTTTTAAGGTCATGCTCTTTTCGTCTTTTTCCACTAAAGAAAATACGTCGAATCTGCTATTACCCACCAGAGCAACTTTTAATTTACCGTCTTCTATTTCGTAATTTACCGGCGGTTGATCGTAGAATTTTCCGTCGCGCGGAATATGCAAGATCGTTACTTTGCCGTCTTTAAATACCCAGGTATCTTCTCTTGGGATGGCATCTTTATCGGTTAAAGAGTTTTTAGTGGATTGCAACTTCCAGGTGCCCTCTACTTCTTCTTTGGATTGCAGGGTAATATCGGCATAAACAGCACTGGTGAATGCCGATAAAACCAATAATATTGCCGCTAGATTTATTCTTTTCATATTCACTTTCCTATTTTAATTTAAATAACCCTAAAAAATCGGCTGGTGTTGTACGAGTATCTATAAGATAGGAAGTTCAATTTCTTCGATCAATAAGCACTATTACCTATATCAGGTGAATCCGCTATTGAGCCGAATGCCTTATTACCAAAGTTCCAAGTATTTTTAATGCCAAATGATTTTTTGAGGATAAGGGACAGGCTTACGCACTGTGAAGAACTAAAGCTTTTATATCGCGTATCAAACGATCCCATCACTTTTGGACGCGCCAAGCGTGAAAGCGCTGTTCGATACTTTCGTATCCAAGTCAAGTATGCGCCGTAAACGCCCGAACCAACAGCGGTTTATTATGTATTGCTGGAAAATGCGGTTTTTTAATGATCGTTATGCAGCCGATTCATAGCTTATAACTCTTCCGTCGTTCCGGCATGACTTTATGGAAGCCAGATGACTTGTGTAGCTTCGTTTAGCTGATAATCTCGTTATTGAGTAGTCGGAACCTGATCCAATACCTTGACAATAAACCACCATTGAAAACCTATGCCCAAAAGCACGGCTATATGCAAAATTTCATGAGGGCCGATTATGCCGGGAAGTATTGTCAATTTTTGCTGGTATTCAATAATTGCCCCTACCGTATAGAAAATCCCGCCGAGTACCAGCGGCCGGATAAAAGCAAAGCCGTATCTTCGCCAAAGATGAAATCCCATTAACAGCCCCATCCAGCCGAGGCCCAAATAGAAAGACAAACCCAGCCATTCCGGTATTGTGGTAAAAAAAATTGTTTTTACGATAAGGCCGCTAATGGCCAGAACCCAAACAATAGCGAGAAACCCCCATCGTAAAAAACCGGTAAAAAGAATGCAGTGTATTGGCGTGAAGGTGCCGGCAATGACGAGAAAAATGGCGGCATGGTCGAGCCGTTGAAAAACCGTATGTGCGGTACCTGTCGTCGTCAACAGATGGTAAATACCGCTGACCAGTAATAAAAAAATACAGGAACCGGAAAATATAGCCAATGAGACGACGCGAATGCTCGACCCTTTTCCTTGTTGAAGTATAAAGATGGCCTGATAAGTAAAGAATATTGCGCCTAAAAAGTGAGTTATTGAACTCAAGGGATGAGTAAAACCCAGTACGGGATAAATAGCTGACATAGTAAAAAAATACCTCCAACTTTATCTTGTAACCATTCGAGAAATCATATTCTCAAACATGATAATTTTGCAAGATCATGATTTAGCTGGCGCATTCGGGTAAATCAACAGGTGTAAGTATTACTTGAACTCAGCCAGTTTAGCCAATAAGTAGTCTAAATCTTTTTCGGTATGTTCAGCCGATACCTGTAACCTGATTTCCTGCTCACCTTGAGGGACAACCGGGTAATTCAGGCCGGTAGCCAGAATATTATTCGCCAATAAATGCGCTACCAACGCGGTTGTTTTTTCTGTATTCCTGGTCAGGATGGGCACGATAGGATGTTCGCCTTGTAGCGTTTCAAAGCCCAGTTTCTCAAGACCTGCCCTAAGACGGACGCTAAATACCCGCAGCTTTTCCAGCAGACGCAGGCCTTCATCACAAGTAACAATGTCTAAAGCGGCATTGGCCGCGGCCGCTTCGGCAGGCGTAACCGGATTTGAATAAATATAAGACGGCGAGGTTTCCCTCAAATAATCAATCACTGTCGAACTGGAAACGACATAGCCGCCATTAACGCCAAAGGCTTTACCGAGTGTGGCAATTAAAATATCCGCTTTACCTTGCGTATATTCTTCTGTGCCTCGGCCGGTCTGCCCGAAAGCGCCAACGCCGTGAGAGTCGTCAACAATGCTGATAATTCCTTGTTCATACGCATCTTCATGCCGTTTACAGCAGACGTTTAATTGATCGAGATCGGCGTAGTCGCCGCGCATGCTGAAAATCCCGTCAGTAACCACACAAACGCGCTTGACCCGGCCTTTGTAAGCTTCAAGAATCTTGTCCAGCGCGTCAATGTTTGCGTGTGGGTAAATTTCTTTGCTCGCGGGTTGGGATAATCGAATCGCATTGATAATGCAGTTATGATTCAGTGCATCGCTGACGACTAAGGTGTCGGTGGAAATAAACTGGGGCAATACCCCCGTCATCGTCGTATAAGCGGAACTGAACAGCATAGCCGATTCACGGCCATGAAATTTGGCCAGTTTTTGTTCCAGTTCAACATGCGGCCGGTAAGTGCCGCTGATAAAACGAACCGCTCCGGGGCCGGTGCCGAATTTTTCAGCGGCTTCAGCCTCGGCTTTAATAACCTGCGGATGCGTAGAAAGTCCCAAGTAGGAATTTGAATTCATACGTAAGAAAGCGCTATTGCCGTATCCTTCAAGAAAATACCGGGGGCCGAAACTATCAACGGCGGCTTTGATGCCGGTAATGACTTTTTCATTACCTTTGCAGAGACCCTGTTGTTGCAATTGGGTTAATTTGTCGGTTAACAACGGTTCCAGTTTTTTCAGTGACATAAACGCCTCCGTTTATTGAGTTGAACGCAGATTCTCCAGCATATCTTTGACCATTGCCTGCAAATCGAATTGGGCCTGCCACCCCCATTCGACTTTGGCGGCGCTATCGTTCATATGCTTCGGCCAGGAGTCGGCAATCGCCTGCCGCAAAGGATCGACGTTGTAAGCGATAGTGAATTCAGGAATATGTTTTTGTATTTCCGCCGCCAGCTGCTGTGGGGTAAAACTCATGGCCGTCACATTAAATGCGTTTCTGTGTTTTAGCTGCTGACTGTCCGCTGTCATCAAGTTGATAGCGGCATCGATAGCGTCAGGCATGTACATCATATCCAGTTGCGTATCGGCCCGAAGGAAACAATCGTAATGTCGCGACTTTATTGCCGCATAAAAAATATCCACCGCATAATCGGTCGTGCCTCCGCCGGGCGGGGTTTTACTGGAAATCAGTCCCGGATACCTTAAGCCGCGGGCATCGACGCCAAAGCGATGATAATAATAATCGCAAAGCAGTTCTCCTGAAACTTTGCTAATGCCGTACAGGGTTGTTGGCCGCTGAATAGTATCCTGCGGCGTATCCATTGACGGGGTTTCCGTGCCAAAAGCGGCTATCGAGCTGGGAAAGAACAACGCACAGTGATGTACTCTGGAAATCTCCAGGACATTGATTAAGCCGTTCATATTGACGTCCCAAGCTTGTTGCGGTTTTTGTTCCGCAACCGAGGAAAGCAATGCGGCGAGATGAAAGATGGTATCGATGTCGTTAGTTTCTACGATTTGATTGAGTGCCGATACATCGCGCACATCCAGGTAGTAATAAGGACCCGGTTGCGTCAGCTTGTTCAAAACAGGCTTTTTATCGGCAGCAATCACATTTTGAGGGCCATATTTGTTGCGCAAGGCTATTGTTAACTCCGAGCCGACTTGCCCGTTCGCACCGGTTACCAGTATTTTTTTCATCTGCGCATTCGCTGTTTTCTATGAGTGGATTGTTAATATCAAGGCAAAACGTGGTCAACTAGCCGAGCCCGACCTTTTCAAGGTCTCAACCATGTTTTGATCTTAGAGGTAACCGTTAACCAACGCAAAAGTTTTCGTACAGGCGATATACTTAAATTGTCTGTGTTAAAAACAGTTTGTCCGGTTTCGGTAAAGTGGATGGATAGAGCTTGGAATTAGAGAGGATAATACAGCGTAAACCTACAGGGCTAAAAAAAGGGAGCCTAATAGACGATTAAGCTCCCCTTACCCAATGAAGGTAAGTAAGAGCGCAGATCGATATGCTATCAATGCCCGGAAAAAATGATAATGCGACATGTTGTCACATATAATCAGTATGGTTTTTAGAGAAATTCTTTCACGTTGTGTGGATTTTACGGCTCCGTTCTTTATGTTTTGAGATGTCTGATAGCCTGCTGAGTGCAGAGGCTCAGCCGTTAAATTCAGATTAAGAGAAGGTAAGTAAGCGCGCAAATTGATATGCTATCAGCACAAAGGCAAAATGATTTGGTATGGTTATGTTTTAACCGGCTGAATGACATGGATAAAGGTTGATAACCTGTCAATCACCAGATCCCGAATAATTGATAATTGGTTTAAGGAGCTACGATGGCCGAGCAAGCAAACTATATTCGTTGGTTTAATGAATTAACGATTGACGACATACCGCTCGTCGGCGGCAAGAATGCCTCGTTAGGTGAAATGTATCAGGAGTTAACGTCGCAGGGCATTCAAATTCCCAACGGTTTTGCGGTGACTGCCGAAGCTTACCGTTATGTACTGGATCAGGAGAACGGTTGGGAGGAACTTCATCAGGTATTGGATGATTTGAATCCGGACGATGTCGCCGATCTTGCCAAGCGTGCGCTTAAAGCCAGGGAAATCATTTACGCCGCGCCTTTCCCCAAAGACCTTGAGCAGCAAATTATCGAAGCTTTCAGTCAATTAAAAGCACAGTATGGCGATGATTTAAGCGTTGCGGTACGCAGTTCCGCCACTGCCGAAGATTTGCCGACCGCCAGTTTTGCCGGACAACAGGATACTTACCTGAATATACGCGGCGATCAGGCCTTGCTGGACGCTTGTAAACGCTGTTTTGCCAGCCTGTTCACCGACCGCGCGATACATTACCGCGTCGATCAGGGTTTCGACCATTTCAAACTGGCTTTATCGATAGGCATCATGAAAATGGTGCGTTCTGACCTGGATGCCAGCGGCGTGATGTTTTCGCTGGATACCGAATCGGGATTCAAGGATGTGGTGTTCATTACCGGCGCGTACGGACTGGGAGAAAATGTCGTGCAAGGCGCGGTAGACCCCGACGAGTTTTATGTGCACAAACCCACTTTTGAGCAAGGCCATCGGGCGGTATTAAGACGCGTCCTCGGTGCAAAGAAAATAAAAATGGTTTATAGCGAAGGGCGCACCCGTGAACCTACCCGTAATATTGTAACTTCCGAAGAAGAACGTAACCGCTTTTGCATTGACGATGCCGATGCGCTAACCCTAGCCGATTACGCGATAAAAATAGAAAAACATTACAGCGCCAAAGCCGGGCAGTCCAAACCGATGGATATTGAATGGGCGAAAGACGGCCTTGACGGCACACTGTATATCGTTCAGGCGCGCCCGGAAACGGTGGTGTCCCAATTGCACGGCATGGTTTTGGAGCAATACAGTCTTAAAGGCAAAGCCGAACCTATTGTCACCGGGCATGCTGTGGGCAGTAAGATTGCGACCGGCAATGCACGGATTATCGATAATGTCGAACAGCTGAACAGTTTTAATCCCGGTGACGTATTGGTAGCCGATATGACGACGCCGGACTGGGAGCCGGTCATGAAAATAGCTTCGGCAATAGTCACTAACCGTGGCGGCCGCACCTGTCATGCAGCCATTATTTCGCGTGAATTGGGTGTTCCTGCCGTCGTCGGTTGCGATAATGCCACGACGATGATTAAACACAATAGCCCTGTTACCGTATCGTGCGCCGAGGGCGATGTCGGCAAAGTCTATTCCGGCATGCTCGATTTCAAGATTATCAGCACCGATTTATCGAATCTGCAACGTCCGCAAACCAAGATCATGCTCAATATCGGCAATCCCGAACTGGCTTTTAAAACCAGCTTTCTGCCCAATGACGGAGTGGGATTGGCGCGGATGGAGTTTATCATTACCGAATACATCAAGGCGCATCCCATGGCACTGATACACCCCGAACGAGTGCAGGATGCCAACGAGCGGGAACAGCTGGACCAATTGACGCGCAATTATGCCAGCGGCGAAGATTACTTTATCCAGAAACTATCCGAGGGTGTGGCAACCATTGCTGCCGCGTTTTATCCCAAACCGGTAGTTGTGCGGATGTCGGATTTTAAAACCAACGAGTACGCCACTTTGCTTGGCGGGAGTTGGTTTGAATTTGATGAAGCTAATCCAATGATCGGTTTTCGCGGCGCGTCGCGTTACATACATCCCGCTTATGCGGAAGGTTTTGCATTGGAATGTAAGGCCATGAAACGGGTGCGCGAAGAGATGGGCTTAACCAATGTTATTTTGATGATTCCTTTTTGCCGCCGCGTGGAAGAAGCCCGGCGTGTGCTCGACTATATGGCGCAGTTTGGTTTGAAGCGCGGCGAGCAAGGACTGGAAGTTTATGTGATGTGTGAGATTCCGAATAACGTTATTCAAATCGATGCTTTTTCCGAACATTTCGACGGCTTTTCTATCGGTTCCAATGACTTGACCCAGCTTACCTTGGGTGTGGATCGTGACTCGGCTATCCTCGCTGAGGATTTTGACGAGCGTGATCCCGGCGTTAAAGAAATGATTCGTCTTGCCGTTGATGGTGCACGGAGTAACGGCAGGCATTGCGGGCTTTGTGGGCAGGCGCCGTCGGATTACCCCGAGATGGCGGAATTCCTGGTAGAAATCGGTATTGATTCGATGAGTTTGAATCCCGATACCGTGTTACAGACTACGCAACTGGTGCTGGAAACCGAACGGCGTTTGGGGAGGCAGCTCCGTTCTAGGGATATCAAATAAATTAACTTAAAGGTTATTGTATATAGCTGAGGAACAACATGAGGATAAAAAATTATCGCTTGTTTATATTGGGCTTTGTGGTGGCTTCATTTATTCTGCTAACGGGATTTGAACAGTCCGATGTTAATAAGGTTCTTTCTTCTTCAGCAGAAAAGCAGGCTGCATCAGAAGTAAAAAAAGATCAGTCCAACTTCATTAAACCAAAAGAGAAAAAAACAAAAAATAGACAAAAAGCGGTGCCGAATGCCAAAAATTTGGCTGCTGAAGAGGCAGAGCTTCAAAAACCGCTGGATCTTTCCATGCCGTTTAAAGATTCTGAAAGTGCCGGGTTGACGATTGAACAGAACAGGGCCGCTCAGGAAGAATCTTTAAATATATTTTCTTCCGGAAAGAATAAAATGCCGCGGCCTTTATATTTAGATGGTCAGATGTTGATGTCGCAAGAACCGGAAGGGGATAAGAGAAAATCGTTTGATGGTGCGGGAATCGTCATCAACCTGAAACGGTAGTGTCATAAGATGAGGCAAGTTTATTTTTGTCAGCGACAATTTCGGGCTGCATCACAATTCTGTTTCTGCCTTCATTTTTTGCACGATACATGGCTTGATCGGCCGCTTCGATCATGTCGTTGTAATGTGTATAGTCGGTACTATACATCGACACGCCAATGCTAACGGTCAGTAGATGGCCATGAAATCGCCCGCTCATAATCTTGCCGCGACGCTCAATTTCGGATCTTAAGCGCTCGGCGTAACCGTAGGCGCCTTTTTGATCGGTATTTCTCAGGATAAATAAAAACTCTTCCCCACCATAGCGGCCGATGAAGTCTCCGGGCCGGGTTAAGCTGCGCAAAATATCGGCAACAATCTTCAACGCATCGTCTCCAGCCTGATGCCCGCAGGTATCATTAAACAGCTTGAACTTATCTATATCGACAAAACCAATAGCGATATTTGCCAGTTTGGATTCATCCCCTTGGAAAATGTCGGTCAAGACATTGTTGACCATTCGTTTATTGAAAAGCTGTGTTAAGTGGTCGAGCTGCGCGTGTTTTTTCTGCTGGTTGTATTGTTTGGCATTAAACATAGCGATCCCCAGTTCGTATGCAATGGGCATGATTTCCGGCAGCAATTGTTCATGCATTGTTTTTTTTGATAGTGAATTATCGGCATAAAGCACACCGACCAGTCTGTTGTGATGCAATACGGGTACCGCGATAAATTCATTAGTCTTTAAACGTTGAATGATCTGGTTGTGGGGTTCCAGTTTGGTATTGATGATAACGGCTTTTTTTTCGCGCAGACATTTTAATAGCAGACCGAATATGCCGCTCATGTCGATCTCAAAAGGTTGCAGTTGTGCCTGTAATATTGATTCCGGCCACCCGTATGACGCGATCAGGCAGCGGCGTTTAGGGTCGATGGTGAACATAATACTGCGATCAAAAGAAAATTCGCCCTGTATGGCTTCCAGTGTCCGGGGTATAAACTCATCAGGGTTAAGGCTGTGATGGGGCGCTGTTAAACAGGATGACGACTTCCTGCCGGATGTATCTGCGGCTACATAAGGCTTATCCGTGCTGATCTGGCTTAGATTAATTGTCGCTTTAACCAGCGTGGCCCGTAACGTAGTTAAACCGGGCAGTTGGATGTCATAAAATTCTCGAGTAATTTTCATATCCTGATCTACCTGTTGCAGTAGAGCTTCAAGATTTAGTTGGTCAATATTGATAGCTTCGAGTACAGCACTTTGTAATTTTGAGTGGCTATCATGGGTAGCCGAGCCAATGCCTTGAATCCATGCAATATAGTTTGCGAACGAAACAATGGCAATTTCTGTCTTGTATTTAGCGTAGGGGGATGTTTCAGCCGGCTGGTTATGGTGGCAAGCGGCGATTGCCATGATTGATGTCGGTAACTGCCATTCCAGGCAAAAAATATGTCCCATCTCGGCATGTGTTATTCCAAAAAAAAGACGTTCTTCTTCAATACTTGAATTCCCGCTTTTATCCATGGACGTAATGAAATCGCTGTAAGTCACGCGTCCATAGGTTTCCATAACTATCTTACCTATATCATGTAAAAGACCTCCGGTATAAACCAGGTCAGGATCTTGATGCCCTAGTGCGAGGGCTATTCTTCTGCTTAATGAGGCTACATAAAGACAATGCTGCCAAAAAAATAATAAGTCGAAGGCTTGTTTTGAGTCTTGATGAACCAGCTTATTGTAAAGCAGCAGGTTTATCGCCAGCTGACGCACGGTCGAAAACCCCAACATGTTAACAGCACGATGAATCGAGGTTATTTTGTTGGGTAAGGCGTATGCGGCAGAATTAACCTGCTTTAGTATTTTTGCGGCCAGTACAGGTTCTGTTTCTATGATTAATGACAAGCTCTCGATTCTGGCGTTGTCGTCATTGGTGAGCTTTAACAGTTTGATAGCGACAGAAGGTACAAGATTAAGATGTTTTATTTCATCTTTAAGAATTGATCGCGCCGCTTCTTTTATTAATACGGTGTTGGCCTTATCTTCATCATTCATGATATCTGCTCTATGGCTAGGTTTTATTTCTGTGCTGTAAAAGTCTAATGATTTTTTATAAAAGATTATGAGAATTATCGATCAATATCTTCATATGCATTAAGCATAACATCAAAAATCAGTCGTACCGGCTGCCAAGTACAAAGTTTTCTGAATACATAGCGATGGTTTACAATACTGGCGAATAAGTTCGCCTCCAGGGCGGGATTGCAAATAGACAGGATGTAACATTATCAAATGAAAAAATTAAAATGCGCTGTTATCGGTACCGGTTATTTGGGCAAATTTCATGCAGAAAAATATGCGTCACTACCGGATTGCGAGCTGGTTGCCGTTGTCGATATTAATGAGGCCGCAGCCAAAGACGTCGCCGAAAAGCACGGCGCCACAGCGCTGACAGACTATCAATCCTTGCTAGGTAACGTCGATGCAGTCAGCATCGTCGTACCTACGACACTGCATTACCAAGTATCCAAAGATTTTCTCAATGCCGGCGCCCATGTGCTGGTTGAAAAGCCGATTACCGTGACGGTCGAGGAAGCCGATGAATTGATCGCCATTGCCAAGCAAAGAAATTTAATTTTTCAGGTGGGCCATCTGGAACGATTTAACCCGGCGGTATTAGGATTGGACAAGGAAGAAAAACCGCTGTTTATCGAGTCCCACCGCTTGGCGCCTTTTAATCCGCGCGCTAATGATGTCAGCGTAGTGCTGGATCTAATGATACATGACATCGATATTATTTTAGCCTTGGTCGATTCCGAGGTGGAACGCATCGATGCCAGCGGCACGGCGGTGTTAACGCAAGGCACCGATATTGCCAATGCCCGGCTGCTGTTTAAAAACGGTTGCGTGGCTAACGTGACGGCCAGCCGGATCAGCATGAAGATGGAGCGCAAAATGCGCATGTTCAGACCGTCTTCCTATGTCTCTGTGGATTTCCAGAACCGTGTTTTGACCAAGCATTGCACCGGTAAAAAAGAAATGTTCCCCGGCATTCCGGAAATAGAAACGGAAGAATCCGTTTTTGAAAGCGGCGATGCATTGCTTGAAGAAATCAAGCATTTCGTTAATTGCATTCGTACCGGCGACAATCCGCTGGTTTCCGGTGAAGCGGGGAAAAGAGCGTTGGAAACTGCGATAGCCATCACCCGTTTATTAGGCGAATAGAACGCATCGCCTTACAACACAAACAATCGATAAATACAAAGGCAATAAAACATGATACCAATGGTAAACCTGAAAGCTCAATATATTGAAATTAAAGACGAAATTGAGCGAGGTCTGGCTGAAACAATCGAAAATTGTTCGTTTATATTAGGCCCTAATGTTCAGGCTTTTGAAAAAGAAGCGGCTGACTATCTGGGTGTTAAACACGCGATTGCGGTGGCTTCAGGAACCGATGCGCTGCATCTGGCCTTGATTGCCGAAGGCATCGGTGCCGGCGATGAAGTAATCACCACCGCATTCACCTTTATTGCTACCGCGGAATCCATCAAATATGTCGGTGCGATTCCTGTTTTCGTTGATATAGATCCTAAGACTTTCAATATTTCACCGGAAGCGATAGAAAAAGCCATTACTCCGAAGACCAAAGCGGTCATGCCGGTGCATTTGTTCGGTCAACCGGCGGATATGGCGGCCATTAAGCAGCTATGCGACCAACATAATCTAAAGTTGATTGAAGATTGCTGCCAATCTTTCGGCGCGAGCATCGACGGCAAGCAAACCGGTGCTATCGGTCACTCGGCCGGATTCAGTTTTTTTCCGAGCAAGAATCTGGGAGCATTTGGCGATGGCGGTCTGGTTGTCACCAATTCCGACGAGACTGCGGCAAAGCTCAAAATGTTGCACAATCATGGCTCGGATGTCCGTTATTACCATGATGTGATCGGCTACAACAGTCGGCTTGATGAAATGCAGGCGGTTATTTTAAGAGCCAAATTAAAACGTATCGATCAATACAATAAAGGCCGCCGTCATGCCGGGCATCTTTACTCGGAGTTGATGGCCGATTTACCGTTGACCACGCCGTTTGAAGACGGTTTGGGTGAGCACGTTTATCACCAATACACCTTGCTATGCGACCGCCGCGATGAGGTGATGAAAGCCTTGCAGGATAAGCAAATTGCTTGCGCTATCTATTATCCGGTACCTTTGCATCGGCAGAATGTGTTTAAACAGGAATATGCAGCTGTCAGTTTGCCGGTGACCGAGTTTGTTGCGGCCAACTGTTTGTCATTGCCGATTTGTCCGTCGCTTGAGGATGATACTATCTGTGAGATTGTGGCGGTTATCCGGGGTGTTTTAACTGCGTAACAAACTGTTTTAATTCCATAGGTATCAATTTAATACATATCTCACCACGAAGACACGAAGTTGTATCTTAGCTGTTTCTTCATGATCTTCGTGTCTTCGTGGTGCATCAATCACTCTGCTTAAGTTGATGCCTTATTATTATGCATCTTTCCCATGCCTCAAAATAAACCCTTAAAAATCCTATTCAGCGCCGGAGAATCCTCCGGCGACCAGCATGCCGCCAATATGTTTATTGAGTTGCGCCAGCTGCATCCCGATATTAAGGGCCTCGGCATGGGCGGCGCAAAAATGGCCCAGGCGGGTATCGACATTCGTTACGATTCGGCCAATATCGCGGTCATCGGCGTGGTTGAAGTCATCAAGCATTATGCCGAAATCCGCCGCGCACTAAAACTGATGCAAGAGTTGGTAGCAGCCGAACGGCCCGACTTATTGGTTTGCGTTGACTACAAAGAATTCAACTTCAAGCTGGCGCGTTACGCCAAACAGCTTGGCATTAAAGTCTTGTTTTACGTCAGCCCCCAGGTGTGGGCATGGCGGCCGGGCCGGGTAAAAGCTTACGGCAAGGTCATCGACATGATGGCGGTGATCTTCCCGTTTGAGACCGCTTATTACGATGCCGAAAATGTGCCGGTGCGCTACGTGGGCCATCCCTCGGTAGATAAAGTCCATGCCCACTACAGCAAAGATGAAGATTTGACCCGTTTCGGGCTGGATAAAAGCAAACCGATAGTCGGCTTATTGCCCGGTAGCCGCGCCAACGAAATCAAGCGAATGTTGCCGGTCATGTTGGCTGCCGCCCAAAAAGTGCAGGCCGGGTTGCCGGAATGCCAGTTTATTTTGCCGCAAGCCGATTCAATCAGCGATGCATTGCTTGAACAATATACTGGCCAGTCGCCGCTTGCTGTTACAGTCATAAAAAACCAGCCTTATGATGTGATTCAATGTTGTGATGCGGTGATGACCACATCGGGTACCGCAACCTTGGAAATTGCCTTGTTAACCGTGCCGATGGTCATCGCCTACAAGCTTTCGGCTATAACCTATTGGTTGGGCAAATGGCTGGTCAATACGCCTTTTATAGGCTTGCCGAATATTGTGTTGGGCAAAAGCATCATAAAGGAACTGATTCAGCACGAGGCGACAGCCGAAAATCTGACGGCAGAAGTGACGCGAATTTTGACTGATAAAGTTTACGCCGATGAAATGCGCGAAAACCTGGATCAGGTTAAGCAGCAGTTGGGGCAGGGCGGAGGTTCGAAAAATATGGCACGGCTGGCGTTGGAAATGCTGGAATGCGCTTAAAGCGGAAAACCAAGCGTCCAGGATAAACTTTTCTGTTAATCTTGATCAATCGATCAACCAATCGGTAGCAAGGTTAAATCATTGAATATATAAACAGAATAAGGGAGGTAGCTATGGATATTGGAACTGCATGTAAATTGCTGGGCTATATGCTTTGGCCGTTTTTACTGGTGTTCTTATACTATTTGTTTGACAGGAAAGGCTTCAAGAAACAGCTGGAGAAGTTTAAACAAGACGGTTTTAAATAAATCTCTAAACGCATCAGTCGGGTTTGTCGCCCGGTAAAGCCGACTGATGCGTTACTATTGTTCACAACTAAAAGCAGAAATTCACGGCTAACCGGATTGACAGGGCCGCCCTGGCTTGGTTAAACCAACTTTTCGCCCCGCCATCGCTTCAACCTGTTTTTTAAAATACTCATTACCCAGTGGTGTACCAGAGTGCAAACTTGCACGAATAATATCCAACTCATCGTCATCAGCTTTTATTTCAAATAACCCGCGATACGCCGCCTGCCTCGCTTCAGGCGTATTGCCTAGCGCCAAATATTGTTCGTGTACATGGATAACAGCATTATCAACCCCTTGCGCATTAGCGGCATAACTTGACCAACGATACCGAGCAGGATGATCGACCATGCCAGCACGTACTGGATTCATCTCAATATAGCGCATACAAACCAAAAAATACGCTTCCGACTCAACAAGACTTCCTTTATGCCGACCTTCCCACAGACTGCCTCGGCGCTGATACGTTTTATTCATATACGGCACATAATGCCGCCCGATACCTTGAAACAACGTACTGATAGCCCCTGAAGTTTCAGGAGTGACTAATAAATGCACATGATTAGTCATCAAAACATACGCATGAATCAGACAGCCGCAGCCTTCCGCCGACTCTTTTAAACAACGTAAATAGACTAAATAATCTTCATCATCAAAAAAGACCGGCTCTTTATTGTGCCCGCGCTGAAACACATGTACAGGCATGCCCGGTTGATAAAATCGTGGTTTTCTGGGCATCAGGAATTCAACAGCGTTAAAGGGTGTCTCACCTTTAGCCCCTTAAAGCGTTTAAACCCCTTATCAGCTGTCACCCACTCACAATTCCATTCCAACGCCAGCGCAGCATGATAAGCATCGGGTATATCGTTACCTATCGCATTGATTTGTTCCAAGCATCCCACGAAAACTTTCCAGTGCATTGAGCCAGGCGCAAGACAAATGGCATTAGGCAAATTTCTGATTTGTTCAGTAAAACGAATGGCACTTGATAAAGTGGAAGGCACCTCAAAGACTTTAGGGTGCGTCACAACTCGCAAAAAGCCACTCAAGACCAACTCTGAATAACCAAAAGAGGCAGGGCCATTAATAACCGACTCTAACCATTGGCGATAAGCTGAGTGATTCGTCGCATCCTCTCTATGCGCATATACCAAGACATTAACATCCATTAAAAACATTAATAGCCGTCCATAATATCGTTCAAACTTCGACCATTATCAAGATTAACACCCGGCTTTAAACCTGCCCCGGAAAAAGTTTCCAGCCGCACCGGCTCATGAGGAAGAGATTGATGCGCAAAAAAATCACGCAATGCATCTTCTAAAACCTGCTTTAACGTGCAGCCTTGTTGGACTGCCTGTTGCTTTGCATAAAGTAACAATTGATCATCAATATCTACAGTGGTTCGCATAAATTAATCTCCCAATTAAAAACAGCATATAAAACAGCATATAAATATAGCATAAAAGCAATAAATGACGACAATATGTGTATTTTAAAAAGGGTCTGACCCCTTTACTTTGACCCCTTTACTTTTCTTTTTTCAAATAAATCCATGCATAGTTCAATTACCTCCAGCATAGCCGGAGGGTTACCTTCATTAATAATTTATGGGGATACTTCAGAGTCTGGCCTGTTTATTGACAAGGCTTTAAGAGGCGGATGGAGAAGTTTAAGCAAAAAACCAGGCGGGTCGGCGATATAGACCGGAAAGCCGCTTGGAGACTGCCAATACCTACAACTAAAAATATAAAACTATTTGAAAGCATTGTTTTTTGAATGGCGCGTTGCGACACTTCCGTTGGTGATCTCGCCTTACTTTGTTGTTGATTCCCAAGTAACGATGTAACTCCTGAAAGATTCCACAGAGCCAACGGCGGTTAACACATTGGCTGTATAAGGTCCCAGAATTGAAATCATACCGTTATTGTCGATTGCTAAATAGTTCCCACTGGTTGGATAGTAGCTATAGTCGTATTGCTTGTTTTGATAGGTAGTTTGCCCGGCCGTGGGCGTGCCGGCAAAAATACTGGGATAATTCGCTTGCGCAAAGGCAAACACGCGAGCGTCGGAGATGGGTGTCGCTGTCACGGCTGTACTGTCCATGGAAATTAGGTTGCCGGCCGCGTCGTAATTGTAAGTCTGTGTAGTCCCGTTAGCGAAAACCACCGACGTCAGGCGGTTCAGATTATCATAGGTGTAAGTATCGGCGCCGACCCAGGCGCTCAGACATAGGAAGGCTACAGCGAAAAGGGACTGCCTAATTTTGATTACATTCATTGATCCCGCCTTTGTTGCATTGGTTCCCAATCTCCAGATTGGAAGCCTCGAAAGCGAAGCTCTAGCTTCGCGAAATAGGAAGCTGGAGCTTCCCTTAAGTATTCGGTACGCGGTCCGCATTTGGAAAATAAAATAGCAAACAGCGTAGGGCGGTTTCGCGTAGCAAACCGCCAATCACCCACAGTAGGCGCTTGAGGCGACACACAACATCCAAATCAATTAACATCCATCGCTTGGAAAAGTCCGAGCAGAAAAACAGGTTCAAAGCTCCGTTCATGGCGGATTGCTACGCGAAGCCGCCTTACAGCTTTCACGAAACCATTATTGGCCAGCATATCCACAAGTGTCTTGCCCACTCACTGGGTCGATGCAGTCACCACCGACATCGGGAATTTTGAGCGCAGTCTCTCCAGCCCACTCTCCAGCCCAAGAGCATGACATCTCAACATATGGTGCGCCAGCCCCACTGACCGCAGCAACAGGCGCGCACCAAATCTCGGCGCTTTTCCCACCTATAAACCCACCTGTCTTCGCAATTGCACCTTTGACATCTTTCTTCACAGCCAAGGAGTAAATCTCAGACAGATCCTGCGCATCTACAGCTCCGCTTATCAACTTACTGCCAAACTTCAACGAGCCTTTTAAGTCGATGGCCGGGTGCTTTCTTCCATCACCTGGCAAGTATTTGACAAACTTCACAGTTACATCCAAAGTCTTTCCCGAGATATCAAATATCTTGCCCTTCAAATACCCAACAACTCCTTTATCCTCACCGGCCTCCTTTGAGCCACCTTCGACGACCATCCGTTGCGTTTGGATATTCCTCTTTGAGTTTCTAAGTATCTGATAATCTCGTCCTTGGACATAATGCTGCTTTTCTCGGAGTTTTTTAAATTTCTCCTCCTGCCTGTGTTTTAGAATTGCTTCTCTCGAAAGCCCACTAGGGTCAACCCCCATAACCGGATTCCCCTGCACATAAGCATACCGATTTAACGACTGCGGCTTATCCGTCGACCCCGCCAGCGCATCCAAACTCATAAACCTAGCCACATCCGGCCGATAATATCTTGCCCGCATATACTGCATGCCGTTACCGTCATCCATAACCCCCAGCTTGCCGACATAGCGGAACGGATTAACCGTGGAACCGCTCGCCGTGGTTTCCCCATAAGGCGTATAAGCATAACTATCGGTTATTATGCCAACAGCATTAGTCAGCGCCAACGTGCTGCCGGTCGGATCATAATGGTAATAACTAGCCGCATCGGCGCTGTCGATCTGCTCAACCAAGCCATAGCCATAGATATAATTTCTTTGCACGATCCCGGCGTTATTGGTTTCGGCAAGCACTTCCGGCAGCTCGCGGTTAGGATCGATTACAAAACGTGTGATATTGCCACCGATATTGCGCATGATTCGATGGCCGTCGCCGTTGTAGGCATAGCCGGCACTTTTGTTACCGCTCATAGCGGTGATCTGGTCGCGGTCATTGTAGCTGTATGTGGCTCCGGCAAGGCCGGTGATGCGTCCGGCATCGTCATGGCTTACCGCGCTATCGTTGTAGGTGCTCAGCCGGTTGGCTTTATCGTAAGTGAAGCTGCGATTGACGTTCGGCAGACTGGGTTCGAGCGGCAGCTGCGTTTCGGCTTTGGTGATGTTGCCATTACCGTCCAGCGTCATCAAATGGCTGGAGATAACCGAACCGCTAGCCGTTTTGTTGATCAGGCTGGTCTGCCGACCGGCCGCATCGTACACCATCTCGGCGCGGCTGTTGTTGCCGAACAGTGCGGAGGTAACTTGTCCGGCCTTGTTAAGTGTATAGGCGGTGGTTTTGCCGAGCCAGTCGTTCAGCGATACCAGCCGTTCGGCGGCATCGTAGCTGTAACTGACCGTCTGCCCGTCCGGATAACCCAAGGTGACGACATTGCCGATACCATCGTAACTGTAGCTGACTGTTTTGCCTAACGGGTCGGTCTTGCTGGCCATACGGTCGAGGGCATCGTAGGTGTAGCGGGTAGTGCCCGTGCTGTCCGTCATAGTCAGGCGATTGCCGTTGGCATCGTAGCTATAGGTGACAAAGCCGGCATCGGGGTAATCGATTCTTTTCACCCGGTCGAGTTCGTCGTAGCTGTAGCTTGTGGTTTTATTGTCCGGCACGGTACTGGTTTTTACGTTGCCGTTTTCATCGTAGTTGGTGACCCACTGCTGACCGTTGTCATCGGTGCGCGTCAACGGACGGTTAAGCTTATCGTAGGTGTAGCTGGTGATGTGGTTGCCGGGGTCTGTCACCGCCAGCATGTTGCCGTTGGCGTCGTAAGTCGCCCGCGTGACTTGACTGTTGGCGTCGGTCAGCGCAGTAAGACGACCGGCGGCGTCGTAAGCATACTGAGTCGTTTTGCCGCGCGGATCAATGCTGCGGATCATGCGGCCTTCGCCATCGTAGTCATAAAGTGTTTTTCCCGCCGCCGTGGTTACGGTTTTAACACGCCCGACCTTGTCGTAGGTGGTATCGGTGACGCGGTTTTCGGGATCGATGGTTTTGACGACCCGGTTATCGGCATCGTATTGGTATTGCGTGGTGTAGGCCAGCGCATTGGCCTGGGTCAGCACATTGCCTTCGCCGTCGTAAGTGGTGCTGTCGGCATGACTGTTGGCATTGACCGTGGATGTGACGCGACCCAGAGCATCGTAGTTGTAGGTGGTGGTTAAGGTCTGGTTACCGATAACTTTGCTCACTGTTTTCTGGCGATTGTCGGCATCGTAGGTGTACAGGGTGACGTTGCCGAGGGCGTCGGTCATTTTAGTGCGGTTGCCGTTCGCATCGTAGAGGTAGGCGACCCGCCCGTTCAGGGCGTCGGTCACGGAAAGCAGATTGCCGGCGTCATCCCAAGTGTTGGTAGTGACGTGATTGCGTTTGTCGGTGCTGGTCAGCACCCGGCCGAGGCTGTCGTAGGTGTATTGTTCAAAGCTTGCGTCGGGAGCGGTCGCTTTAACCAGGTTGCCGTGTGTATCGTATTCGCGGCGGCTGGTGTTGTTACGGCCGTCGGTGGTCGCGGTGACTTGTCCGGCACTATCGTAAGCCAGCGCGATGGCGGGCAGGCCGGGCGGCGTGTAGGTTTGAACGTTGCCGGTGTTGGTGTAGGCAAAATTGTGTTCGGCGCCTGTCGCACTGGCGAATGTTGAGACCCGGTACAGATTTTTAGCCGTTAATGTGGCGCTACTCAGCCAATTGCGCGTGGTGGTCGCGTTCTCGGCGTCGGTCTTGGTAGCGAGATTACCGGCATTATCCGGTGTATAGGCATAACTGGTGCCGTAACTGCCGGTTACGCCGAGCGCGCTTTGCTCCTGGATCGGCAGTGCTGCAAGGTTGTAATTTTTGCCAGCTAATCCGGTCAGAGGCATCGGCGTGGTTTTGGAGAGCTTGGCGTTGGCGTCAACCTGTTCGATCAAACGGCCTGCGGTGTCGAACCGGGCAATCGTCGCGGCACCGAGCGGCGGCGTGGTCATGGTCTGAAAACTTACTGCCGCCGTCGGGTCGCTCGCACAACTGCCGTTCGACTGTTTGGCGCAGTAAGAAAAGTTCCATGTGTTGTTCAGCGCATCCTTGACGCTGCTCGCCCCCCAGTTGCCGTATACGGTATCGACATACGTGAAGCTGCGGGCGGTATTGCTGCGCGGATCGACAATGCCGGTCAGCAAGGTTTGAGCGGTCGGTTTATTCTGGGCGAGCGTCGAGGTGTAGGCTGTGTAGTTATAGGTGGTGATTTGGTTGCGCACATCGCGTACGGTTTTAAGGCGTACGCTGGAAGCGCCGGTCTCCCAAGTGTATTCGACGTAACGACCGGAGAAATCGGTCACCCGCGCCAGACGGCCGTTGCCGTCGTAAGTGAAGGTATAGTTGCGGTTCGAAGCGTCGGTTACCGTGCCGACCTGGCCGCTGCCGTTACGGGTAATAGTCAGGCCGTTGCCGTCGTGGTCGGCGATACTAATCAATTTGCCGCCCAGGTCGGGATTCTGGAAGACGTATTTCAAGCCTTCGCGAGTTAAAAGCGTAGTCTGGCCTGCTACCGGCGTATCGCCCTTGAGCAGGTCGAAATTACCTTGATCCATCGGGTACCAGACGCCATCGGTATCCTTAAAGAAGTTTTCGCCCGAGCCGTCCTCGCGCTGCACCCAAATTTGCTTGTTACCGGTATTGGCGACGTAACCGAGCTGCAAATCCCAGTTGAAACGCCAGGGCGCGGCATCGGAAACACTGCCGCGACTGGCTTCGTAGACCCAGCTGTAGCTGTTGTAGCTACGGGTCAGTGCAAAAGAAACGCCCTTGCCGGGCACGGCAAGGTCGGTGGCTTCCAAGTGGACGTTGCCGTTCCACAGCGATACTGCATTAACGGAAGGGATATTGCGTGTTGCGGCGTTGCCGAGACGGGCGGGATGGTCGATGTTGACGGTGCTGCCAGCTACAGGTATTCCGTTGACACTCACCGCCATTTTGCCCGACAGAGTGGGCGTGCAACGGAAAGTTACGGAGGTTGCTGTAATGACCGGAGGATATGTTCCGTCTGGGGTGCAGTTATCTACCGCAATAGTGCTGTTGGAGGTAAAGCCAGAGCCGGTTACGACGAATTCTTGCAGGACATCGAGGCGGGCAGTTCCTGGCGTAATACTCTGAACCGAAGAAGTTGATTCTGATAGCGGTGTCGAAATGGACACAGAATCGATAGCACCGTAGAACCGGGATGATGACCCAGCGCCACCATACCATTGATGCATAGATAAGTAATGGGGGGCATTGCTGAAATTCAACTTGGTTTGTGTAGTGGCAGAACCAATTGATTGACCGTCTACATAGAGTGTAGAAGTGACCTCGTTCGTCACCACCTCCACATCGTGCCAAGCCCCGTCGCTTATATCCGCCTCAGGCGTGTTATGTTGACCATGATCAACCCAAATTTTGCCTAGATTGGAATTTACAAATAGAGCCAGAAAGTCAGAGCCACTATCATCTCCAACCGACCATATAGCAGCACCAGCGTCATAATTGTTAGCTTGTTGCCACCTTACCCTTGCCTTGAAATCAAGTGAACTTCCTGTAAAGTTTGGAAGAGTTACCCAGTCTTTCTGATCAAAATAGCCGCTGTTGTTGGAATTATTGAATTGAAGGTAGTGGCCGCTGCCTATAGCTGCACAAAGCGTCTTGTGTAGCACACCATTACGTCCATTACCGGAAATATCTGTCGCGGTACAGTCATCAAAATTCCAGCTCCCCCATAATGAAGTGGTTGCACCCGCAAGGTTAGCAATCTCGGCTTCGCTCAGTACCCGGTTGTAGATACGCAGCTCATCAATTGCCCCATAAAAAGGATACCAATAGTCTGAATACTTCCCTATATAAAGATCCTGTCCATTCATCGCGGAGAAAGATACCGGCTTCGTTGATGTCCGGTACAACTTGTTATCGATATATACCTTGATTCCGGTTGAAGCGGATAGGGTAATAGCCAGATGCGTCCAATCACCCACTCCTTTATGCGGAGTCCACAATGGTGTGCTCTGGTCCTGCGCCCACGAGTCAAAGGTTGCTAGTCCGAAATTTACTTCTCCTGCTGAATTTAACCAAAATATGAATCCTGCACCGCTGCGATCATGGCTTTTCGCGAGAACGGCACCGCCGCCCGCATTGGTAACTGAACTGCCATACCCATTCATGCTCTTGAGTGCGTCTAGTCTCACCCAAACAGAATATGTGGCTCCATCGGTAAATTGTAAGGCTGACGAATTTGGAATTCGGATGTGGCCGGGACTATCAACTCCGCGAAAAATCGCTGCCGTTCCACTTTTTCCTGGACCAAAGGTCACTGTGCTAGTCGGTAGACCATTGCTGGCTGTACCTGATGTCAAGTTCGCGTTGCCTTCATCGAAATTCCAATAGCCTACCAATCCCTGATTACTCGCTGTGCCACCACCAATAATTGGAGCAGCTGATTCCGTCGCCTTGGCAAGTCGCTCCTGCTGATAGCTTTGAGCCTGGCCCATCATTAGATCGCGTCCCAGAGCAAGTCCGTTGCCATTATTAACACCATTGCCGCTTGCATCCGCGTTAGCGTCAATGCCGCTAGCGGTCAGGTCAATATTCCCAGAAGCCGAAGGCGATCCGACCACCATCAGATAATACACGCCGGTATACGAAGCCCTATGTTGCAGCACCGCCGTTTGTCCGTCGCTAGTGCCTAAAGCTTCTTTCAGCGGACTTCCCGCTCTGTCGGTCAAATAGCTATTTAAAACCCCATCGTTCAAATGCCCAGTCAGCTTGAGGCTCAACAATGAACCCGACTTTGCAGTAAACCGCAGCCACCTTGTCTCCGCCAATGACAATACGTAGTTGCCGGTCTTTAGATAATCCGCTGTGGAACGCGTCGCGTAATAGCCCCGACCGTTATCGGTCACGCCGTCATTGAACCAGGCGTTGTAAACCGCCATATCGTAGTTGCCGGAAGCCGCCGCGGATCCCACTACTTTCAGGTAATAATCGCCGGCTGCCGAGACGGTATGCTCTATTTCCGAGCGTTGACCGTCGCCTACGGCTTCTTGCAGCGTGTTGCCTTTGCTGTCGGTCAAATAGCTGTACAAGTTTCCGGAATTCAAGCGGCTCGTCAGCGCGATGCTGATCCCTTGTCCTTTTAACAGGTTCATCGAGTACCAGGTCGCACTGTCGCTGACCAGCGGCTGATTGGCCGGTTGATCGTAGACCGGCAGGGCCAGGGAGGCGGCTGGTGTATCGGCTTTGGTAAGTTGTTTCAACGTATAGCTGTATGCTTGATTGGTCCTTGGATCAAGTCCTTGGGCTAGTTCGTCGTTATCCTTGATTTGGTCGCTATCGCTATCCGGCTTGCTTATATCGATGCCATGATAATATTCCGCCGCATCGAAAAGACCGTCGCCATCGGTATCGGTATCGGCGGCGAATCCTCTGGCTGTCAGGTCAATATTTCCGGAAGCGGAGGGCGACCCTGTCAATTTCAGATAATAGACTCCGGTCGATGCGGCGGTATGTTCTATCGCTGCGGTTTGCCCGTCGCTATAGCCCAGAGCCTCTTTCAATACATTTCCGGCGCTGTCGGTCAAATAGCTATTCAAAGTTCCGGAGTTCAAGTGACCGGTCAGGTTGAAGTTTAATGCTGAACCAGCGGCTGCGGAAAACCGCAGCCATTTTGTCGCTCCCGGCGTTAATACTGAATTGCCATTTTGCAGGTAAGCCGCTGTCGAGCGAGTTGTGTAGTAATCCCGGTTGGTATCGCTAACCCCGGCGTTAAACCAGGCGTTGTAAATCGTTACATCAAAATTTCCGGAAGCCGAGAGCGACCCGACCACCTTCAGGTAATACACCCCGGCCGTCTGGGCCGTGTGCTCTATCTCCGCATGGCCGGTTTGGTTCAATGCTTCTTTCAGCGTATTTCCCACACTGTCGGTTAAATAGATGGATAAACTCCCGAAACTCAGGTGTTCCGTTAATGCGATGCTGATCCCCTGTCCCGATAACAGGTTCATTGAGTACCACTGCGTATTTCCGTCAGCCAATACTTGATTGACAGGTTTGTTATATGCAGTGATGGGGATTGAATGCGTTGGAGCTGCGCCAAGCGCAGGCAATGAAATCGAAAGGCAAATACAGGCCGTTAAGAATGCGATTAACCTTTTAGTTGTGCTTTTTTCATTCATTTTATTATCCAAGTTACTAAACAAGATTTTTTTACCGATCAAATAGTTAGTCATTTTTTTCTGCTGGTGGTTTGTTGTGTCATGAAACCGGTCGACAAGCCGCGCCTTAATCTTGCTTTGTTCAAGATAGATTTTCGCAAAATTAGAGACGCCGTTTTCTTTCATTCAATTACACAAGAATATATTTCAATCCCGTTTGCGCCAAACCGACAAGATTAATGTTTGCAATGTTGACGTCTTGGTTGGCCGCCAGCATAGCTAGAGAAGTTTGGGTGAATTGACCGGAGTTGACCAAATCGGATAGTTGGGAAATAGTGCCGGTCGTTGGCTGTTGCCCAAACAGGTTTTGATAGAGTAGAGCAACTTCATCGGTGGTCGAGAAGCCTTCGCCAAGTTTGGTCTTTAAGACAAGTTGCATGAGGTCGGCATTGCTCATGCCATTGTCTAACAGGTTTAATCCTGCACCGACATAGGCAGTATTACTCACGCTATTACGACCAAAAACCGCGCCCAATATTTTGGCGACTGCTCCGGCGCTGCCATCAAGATCCAAGGCCAGACGAGTGTCGGAAAAGCTCAGGCGCTCGACGTTGCTCAGGGTGTCTTGACCTTCCGCATTTCTTTGCACGGTCCAGGCTGTGGTTGTATGGCGGATGGTATAGTCTGCCGCTGCGGCTGCATAAATCGACGTGTCAATGCCTTCGCCTCCGTTGATAACATCGCTGCCGGCGCCGGAGTTAATGGTGTCGTTACCGTCGCCGGTGATAAATTCGTCGTTAGTGCTGACGGCGGTATTGCTGAAATTATCGTTGCCGCTGCCGGACAGGATCAGCAAGCGTTCGACGCCGGTAATGCTGGAGCCGTTGATGGTTTGCGTGGTGGTGTTGGCGGCGTTATTCCAGGTGATCGCTTGAGTGGCTGCGCTCCAGTCGGCGTACAAAGTATCTGTGCCAATGTTGCCGTTATAGCTTCCGGTGCCGCGCACAATCAGCAGATCATTAGAATTGTAAACGCTGTTATCGTGAGAAGTGGCGGCCGATGCAATGATGTTCAGGTTCTCAATGTCGCTGAAAGTAACGCCAGCCCCTACCCCTCTTAGCCCAAGCTTTACGGCATTACTCAGTAAAGTCTGGATTTGTGCCAAGCTGCTACCAGTACTAACAGCCGTTAATTCCTTACCGGTCGCGTCAACTCCGTTCCAGTAAATTGCATTGGCATGGTAAAAAGGATCGTTATAAGTTGAAGCATCCACCGTCAGGCTGTCCGTGCCTGCGCCGCCATTGATTGTGTCCCCGCTACCTTCATTCCAGTTCGCCACCACGGTGATGCTATCGTTGCCATTTCCCGCGTCAACAGCATCGCTGCCGGCGCCGGCGTTAATGGTGTCGTTACCGGCGCCGGTGATGAATTCGTCGTTAGTGCTGACGGCGGTATTGCTGAAATTGTCGTTGCCGCTGCCGGATAGGATGAGCAAGCGTTCGATGCCGGTAATGCTGGAGCCATTGACGGTTTGCGTGGTGGTGTTGGCAGTGTTATTCCAGGTGATCGCTTGAGTGGCTGCGCTCCAGTCGGCGTACAAGGTGTCTGTACCGATGCTGCCGTTATAGCTTCCGGTGCCGCGCACAATCAGCAGATCATTAGAATTGTAAACGCTGTTATCGTGAGAAGTGGCGGCCGATGCAATGATGTTCAGGTTCTCAATGTCGCTGAAAGTAACGCCAGCCCCTACCCCTCTTAGCCCAAGCTTTACGGCATTACTCAGTAAAGTCTGGATTTGTGCCAAGCTGCTACCAGTACTAACAGCCGTTAATTCCTTACCGGTCGCGTCAACTCCGTTCCAGTAAATTGCATTGGCATGGTAAAAAGGATCGTTATAAGTTGAAGCATCCACCGTCAGGCTGTCCGTGCCTGCGCCGCCATTGATTGTGTCCCCGCTACCTTCATTCCAGTTCGCCACCACGGTGATGGTGTCGTTGCCATCTCCCGCAAAAATAACATCACTGCCGCTATAACCATTGATCGTATTGTTCAACGCATTGCCATAGAGATAATCGTTGCCGCTGGTGCCGTTGAATTCGATTTGTTCCTGGCTGGGCCGGCTGGTTAAAGTGCCGGCGCCGGCGGCGGTGGCCGTGGTTGAATAGTTGACGATGTAGCTGCCGGTGGCGTTAGCCAAGGCATTGTAGGTTTGCGTGTTGTCGTACAGTGAGTACAGATCAGTGTATGCGTCTTCGCCAAATGATGTAGTAAAGCCGGGGATGGTGGTGTTGAATGGGCCGGCCCCGGCTAAATCGAAGTTCAGCGCGGTTAAATCCAGTGTGCAGTTGCCGACGATGCCGGTATCGTTGCGTAGCGTGCCGTTGAGGGTATAGCTCGCATTGATGTTGATGGCGCCATTGCCGGTGGCGGGAGTGGAGAAAATAAAGGCGTCGCCGAGCTGGCCGGTGACGGTTTCGCCGTTATAGCTCGATACCATGGTAACGCCGACGGAGGTGATGTCGAAGGTGAATTTCTGCATGGCGTACAGCGCCGCCGTCAGTTCCGTATCAAACAGGGTGTAATCTAGATGTATACCGTCTTCGCTGCCCAGGGTGTTTTCCAGCATATCCTTATTGCCGTTCGTGTCTCCGAGTAAATAAGCCAGACCGGCGGCTTTGGCTTGAGGCGCGAGGCTTTGCTTTGCGGCAAGCATGGCGACAAGCCGGTCCAGGTCGGCGGAGGCGGATAATATTGGCGAGTCGGATTGATCTTGCGCGGTGACGGATGTGGTGCCGGTTCCGGAGGCGCTGACGACCGGTAGACGGCCGGAAACAGTGAACGGTCCATAGCTGGTTGTTGTATCGGGAGACGACGAGCTAATGTCCAGGAAGTTATATTTTTGAGTAGGAAGGCTGTAGGAAAAATCGGTGGAAGCAACGCCCATGGGGCCGATTTGTATATTGCTCAGGCTGGCGTTGGCACCGAAAGCGGCATAAAACTCGGCGCTTAGGTTGGGACTGACGGTATTGAGCTGGCTATGGGCAGTCCATTGAGAGGTGTCGATGACGAAGCATTCGCCGCTACGCACCACGCTAGGCAGGGAGGCGTTGACTGTCATATCGCAACCGTAGTCTACCGAGCCGCCGGTGGCGGTTAAATTTGCACCGATGGTGGCGGTCGCCGAGAGTGTGTAATCGGCGCTGAAACTGGTTGTGTCTATGCTGCCGCTCACCGAATAAGGATCGCCAAGTTTCCAAAGCCAGCTGCTTTTATCCGAATTCCACATGTTAAGGTTGTCGGCGTTGAAGCTGAAGGTATTGGTTTGAGTCGTCATGGTAATGCCTCTGAGTATTTGAGCAGTTTTGTTTGAAATATAGAGTTAAAAAATTTAGTAGTTGATGTCGCCACTTCTTACATTTTAGTGAATTCGATTCAGTTTTAATGTTATTGGGGAACACTAGTTGTTCGAATCGAGTAGCAATTGTTTCAATATTGAGCGCTATTATGGCAGCTTATCTGTCAAGTTAGGTTGACAGGTTCATGGTTGTTCTATATTTTCTCTTGGTTAATTGAGATCGAATTGCAGGGCGGTGAGGTAAAAGCTTATTTTTTAAGTCGCTAAGGAATCGCTGATTTATTCCGTTCGTGGTGAGCTTGTCGAACCATGATCGGAATAAATCCAATTAAACAAGTAACTTAAAAAGAAATTCGACAGGCTTAGAATGCACGGGGTAATTTAATCAGCGCTTCCCTAAATGAATGTAAGACATTTATAGCGAGATGGTTTTAGAGGATCTCTTTGTTGGAGTAGGTTTTAATTTTTAATGCTAAGTTTTTGATCTAAAATAGAATTTTTTGTGCTGCGTTATTAACCTAAATTATTTTTCATGTCTCTTTACGAATTTTCTGAATATGTTAAACAACGTGCTGATGCACTTGGCCTGAGCATGTCCGAACTGGCTAGACAAACTTGTATATCCCGACAAGGCTTGTATAGCATGTTGAATGGAACGACAGGACAGGCAAAAATTTCAACGTTGATTGCTTTGGCAAAGGCTCTGCAGGTGCATCCAATGGTGTTGTTTCGGCATTTGATGCATCAACTGGAGTTGTCTAAGTTTTCCACGACTGGGGCGAAGTATCAATTTGACGCTAGCGGCTTTGTACAGGATGTGACGATTCCCGATAACACAACGGTGGTGACCGATCAGGTGTTTACCAAGGTGTGGGAGATCCAGAATATCGGTCATGTCGATTGGGTGGGGCGGAAATTGGTTTGCATGGATCAGATGGTGAATGTTCCTTCTGTTCCCGGTCATATTTCTGCTCCTGAACTCCGACGCGGGTTAATACCCAGTCGGCGTGTTATCGATATTCCCGAAACGTTGCCGGGCGATTCCGTGATTTTAAGTGTGGAGTTTAAGGCGCCTTCTTATCCGTGTTCAGTACTTTCTTATTGGAAAATGACCGATGAACATGAGGCAATTTGTTTTCCAGAAACCGAGGGTCTGTCTTGTATGGTGCGAGTGGTTAGTTTGTAAATTATTGTTGGTTCTCCAATTTCCAGAAGGGGAATTTTGAAGGCGAAGCTTATAGTTTCGCGAAATAGGAAATTGCAGCCTTGCGACAAAGCACATTTAAACTTTCAAGCTGGAGCTTGAAAACTGATCCATTAATAATTTTTCTGATGTTCCAACTTTTATTTTTTCTGTGCGCGTTATTGAGCTGTCCGGTTTATGCGGCTGAATCCACGCTGACGTTAGATTCTTTGGTCGTTACAGCGCCACGTATTTCAGAGTATTACAACGCGACTGCCGATACAGCTACCCGAGCCCAAGCATCGACACTGGCAACCCCATTTTCAGTAGGCGTGGTTAACCAAGCATTGTTGCAAGACAGTATGGCTTTGCGGCTGGAAGACACTGCAATGTTTTTCAGTGGAGTTCAACCAAGTTCTGCCGATTCCGGGTTTAATACCGATTTGCGGATACGTGGTTTTACCACCGCCGGTAGCGCTTATCTCGATGGTGTGCTGGATAACCAGCATTTTCAAGTCAGGGATATGGCTTTGGTTGAGAAAATTGAGATTTTAAAAGGCCATTCTTCGGTATTGTACGGTTCCGGTTCGCCGGGCGGCACTGTCAATTACATCAGCAAAAAGCCGCTGGAGCAGTTTAAACATTCGGTGAGTTATGAGGCTGGCAGTTATGATTTTAATCGTGCGGTCGCCGATAGCACCGGTCCATTGAATGAAGATAAGACAGTGCTTTATCGTGTTATTGCCGCCGGACAGTTGGCCGATGATTTCCGTAAAAATATCACTAATGACCGGGTAACTGTTGCGCCGTCGTTAACCTGGATTTATCAGCCGGGCAGTTCTCTGGATGTTGGTTTTGAGTACAGTAATCAAAATCAACCTTATCGGTTCGACAATGTTTTTACTCAGAATCATGTGGTTTACGACCGGTCATATGTCGATCCACGCACTCGTTCAGACAGGCACTATTGGCGTTTTAGTGCCGCGCTAAAACAAGCGTTGTCGGATAACTGGTCATTGCATTTTACCAGCCATTACTTTCATGTTGAGCGTGAAGACTTATTGTTCGGGTTTTTTACCTTTGAAACGCCAACGACGCTTAGCGGTTATTATCGTAATATTCATGATCATTACGATCAATATAGTTTGCGCACCGAAATTCATGGCCAGCTTGAAATATGGGGAAGCCAGCATCATTTGATTAGCGGTGTCGAGCGGAATGCTTCTGACGATCGCCTGAACAGCGATCGTCGTATTGGAGGCTATACACTCGATGTTTATAATCCTGTTTTCAATTATCCCATTCCGGCAACGACCCGGTTAGATAAAGATTTAACTCAGTTAGAATACGGCTTTTATTTAAACGACCAGATTGATATAACCCGGTTTTGGCATGTAACGAGTGGCATGCGTTATAGCTCGTTTAATGGTAACAGCTTTCAAAATGATCTATTTGTGCCTGTAACCGACCAGAATGCATTTACTTATAATACTGGCCTGTCGTTTACTCCAATTGATGATGTTGCCGGATATTTTGGTTATAGTCAGTCGTTTCAACCCAACTCGGGAACAGACCGGAATCTCAATTTTTTACCTGCCAAACAAGGCGATATGTATGAGTTTGGTGTCAAATCGGCATGGCTCAATAAGCGTTTGAACCTGTCTGCAGCCGTATACCAATTGACTCAAAATAATCTTCCTGCTCGCGATCCGCTTGACCCTGATTATTCGATTGCTAATGGAGCGGTACGCGGTCGCGGTTTTGAGTTGGATGTCAGCGGGCAAGTTTCTGAGCGTTTGCAAATAGTCGCCAACTACAGTTTGATGGATACTGAGCTCATTCGGCATCCAGTCTATCAAGGTAATGTATTTCGTAGCACCCCAAAGCATAGCGGTACTCTATGGGGGTATTATCAATTACCTATCGTCGGTTTGCCTGGTCAGTTTAAGATCGGAGGTGGTTTGGTATTTGTAGGCAGACGATTTGGCGATGATGCGAATAGTTTTGAAGTGCCCGGCTATGTGAGGCCAGACCTTGTTGCCCATTATCAATTTGATCAGATCGACTTTCGTTTAAAAGTTGAAAATATCACGGATCAGCGCTACGTCAGTAGCTCAATATTTGATGATACGGTTATCCAAGGTAATCGTCGGACTGCTTTATTTTTGGTTGCGATGAAGTTTGATTAAATTCATCGCAACAACTGTGAATTAAACAAAAAGTGCGGTTTTTGCGCTTATGCGGTTTTTTGTTAATTGACAAAGCCGCTATTTAATATCGCGGCACCGAATTATCGCAATTAGATGACCATGCATCGATTCCGCCTTCTAAATTTAAAACATTCTTAAATCCAGAATTAACAAGATACATACAGGCTTGCCGGCTACGCACGCCATGATGGCAAATGACTACCATTTCTTGTTGCGGGTCCAGCTCACTGAGTCTTTCCGGAATCTGATTAAGCGGAATTAAAACACTGTCTTCTATGCGGGCGTATTGAAACTCGTTGGGTTCCCTGACATCCAGCAAAAATAGATGTTCTTCATTTTGAATTCTGGCTTTTAATTCTGTCGCTGATATTTGTCTTATGGACATGGCTTATCCTTTGTTAATAAATTTTTCTAAACGTTGCATGGCGACCGCCATTCTATCGATGGATGTTGTATAAGCAAAGCGGATATAGTGATTAGCTTCATGGGTGCCGAAATCCTTGCCCGGTGTTATCGCAACGCCTTCAGCCTCTAATAAATCCAGGGCGAATTGATAGCTGTCATCGGTAAATTTGGAACAGTTGGCATAAATATAAAATGCGCCATCTGGTTTAATGGGGATTTCAAAACCCAGGCGCAACAATGCGTCATAAAGGAAATTACGTCTGGCTTCAAATTCAGTACGCCTATGTTCAAGCTCGGCTAACGTACTCTCATCAAATGCTGCTAATGCGGCATATTGCGAATGGGTTGCGGTGGCGATAAATATATTTTGCGCCAGTCTTTCGGTTGCCTCGACAAATTCCTCAGGCACTATCACCCAGCCGACGCGCCAGCCGGTCATGCCGAAATATTTGGAAAAGCTGTTGATAACAAATACATTGTCGCTAAAAGCCAGTGCGGTCGAGGCGCTTTCATCGTAAACCAGTCCATGATAAATCTCATCGGAATAAAAACAGCCGCCTAATTCATTCACGGTGTGAATGGCCTGATTTAATTGATCCGGAGCGATGATGGTGCCGGTAGGATTTGACGGCGATGCAATCAACGCGCCTTTAGTGGCTTGGGTCCAATGTTGTCTGATATGCGCCGCTGTCAGCTGATAGCGGCTTGTGGCATCGACCGGAACGGTTCTGGCTTTACCGTCAAACAATTTAACAAAATTGCTGTTACACGGATAACAGGGGTCCGCCATCAGCAGTTCTTCGGCTGGGTTAAGGCTGACGCCAAGCGCCAATAAAAACGCCCCGGAAGCTCCCGGCGTGACAAAAATACGTTTTTTGTCTACCGTCACCGCGTAACGCTGTTGATAAAACTCCGCTATTTTTTCTCGCAGCTCCGGTAATCCGGCTGCCGGGGTATATTTCACTTCACCGGTTTCAAGCTGTCTGATGCCCGCTTCAACAATGGTCTGCGGTGTAGCAAAGTCAGGTTCGCCGATTTCCATGTGAATGACATCATTACCCTGCATCTCCAATTGTTTTGCGCGTCGCAGTAGCTCCATCACATAAAAGGGTGAAATTCCCTGAGTCCGTTTTGCCAGTCGTACGCTCATAAAATTGACACTAATCACAAAAGAGCAGAATCATACCAATAAACCTTGCTATCCGGTTGCTATTCTGCTAAAAATGCGCGGTTTTATTTAATCTTGTCTTAGGAGTTAATGGATGACCGAAAATTCTAAAACTGGCGCATCACCTTTCAGTTTTAAGCCTTATCAAGAAAAAGAGGGCGAAGAATATATGAATAGTGCTCAATTAGAGCATTTTGAGACTATTCTTAAAAACTGGAAAGGCGAATTAATGCATGAAGTAGATCGCACCGTGCACCATATGCAGGATGATGCATCTAATTTTCCTGATCCTAATGACCGAGCATCTCAAGAGTCAGAATTCAGTCTGGAGTTAAGAACTCGTGATCGTGAGCGGCGGCTGATTAAGAAAATTGATGAATCCCTTAAAGAAATTGAATCAGGGGATTATGGCTATTGTGAGTCTTGCGGCATTGAAATCGGCATACGTCGATTGGAAGCCAGACCCACTGCCAGCTTGTGCATCGACTGCAAGACGCTCGATGAAATTCGTGAAAAACAAATGGGTTAATTCTGGATAAATACCCCCCCATTGGCCGGTTTGCACCTTCGCCTACCGGCCCCTTACACCTCGGTTCGCTTTATACGGCTCTTGCCGGTTTTCTTCACGCTCGCTCACAGCAAGGTTTGTGGCTGTTACGCATTGACGATCTCGATATCCCCAGAAACGTAAAAGGCTCTGCCGATGGGATATTAAAAACCCTGGAGTCTTTCGGCCTGTTTTGGGACGGTGAGGTTTATTATCAAAGCAGACATATCGATATTTATAACGATATTATCAACGGCTTGCAAAATAATAAACTGATCTATGCTTGCACATGCAGCAGAAAAACGCTGGCAGCTAGCAATAGAGGGCAATCGCAGTCCGGTATCTACCCCGGTATTTGTAGAGACCGACAAACCCTTCCTGCGGCTGCCAGAAATGACGGAAGCGCCGCAATCGGTACAACTGTAGGGATGCAGGAGGTAGAGCAACTCAGGGAGCAGTTGCCCAGACATGACCCTCATGCACTGCGCATTAAAGCCGATAATTGCATCATTACATTTCAGGATGAACTGCAAGGCCGTATTTCCCATAATCTTGCCGAGCAAGATGGCGATTTTATCGTAAAGCGCAAAGACGGGATTATTGCCTATCAATTTGCGGTGGTGATTGATGATGACTTGCAGCGCGTCAATCATATCGTCCGCGGCTTTGATTTGCTGGATGAAACACCTAAACAAATTTACCTGCAACAACTGCTGGGATTTCCTACACCGGGCTATATGCATGTTCCTGTTATTATTGACGAACAAGGCTATAAGCTCAGCAAACAGACACAGGCAATGGCGGTTGACTTAACTTCGCCTGATCGCGTTATTTTTGAGTTGCTGGTTTTATTAAAACAAAATCCACCGATTGAACTACAACAAGCCCCGGTAACAGAGTTACTTGGCTGGGCGATTGAGCATTGGAATCCGGTTTTGTTGAAAAATGCTCATGCCGTTAGTTGCGATTATTAGCGGAACAAAAACTAATACAAAAAGCCTGCTTATTGGAAAGCTAGACATTAACCTGATTTAAGCAAGATGAATGCATGACTACCCGGTTGCGGCCTTCCTGCTTGGCACGGTACATTGCCAGGTCGGCGGCGGCTACTAGCGAGTCGAATTCCACTCCGGCATATATTGAATCAGACACCCCGATGCTGATGGTGCTATGCAGGGTTTCCCCGCCGAATTCCATTACCAGCGCAGCATAGCTTTGACGTAAGCGATCAGCCAGTATCCAGGCATCCTTTTCGATGGTGGACGGCAGCAAAATACAGAATTCCTCACCTCCGTAGCGGGCAAAGTAGTCATCGATACGAATGGTTTTTTGCGCCACTGTAGCCAGACGCCTCAATACCTCGTCTCCCACCGGGTGACCGTAACGGTCATTGATAGATTTGAAGTGGTCGACATCAATCATCATGATTGCCAGCGCATCTCCGGTACGGGTACATCGTGCGGACAAGCGGGCCGCTTCCTGTTCCAGGCTTCGTCGATTCAGTGCTCCGGTCAGCGCATCACTTAATGCTAATTTTTGCAGATCCGCAGAAAGCCGGTAATTCAGCATCAGCACGAAGCCGAAGGCCAGACACATTTGCGCCATGCTGCCAATAAAAAAACTTGCCGGATTGATGGGAATCTGCAGATAAAGACCATAGCTATTGGCCGGAGCGAGATAAACGATTATCCCTCTTAACAGTAGCGTCACCGCAACCACCGCGAATGATGCACCGGTAAACCAATACGCGGTACGTAACGGTTGCTCTATGCGGATGAACAAGGCACGGGCGCAGGCTGCATTGCATAAGGCGAACACGAACGAATTGGAGACGACTCGAGCATGAATATCAGGATGAAGGGCGACGAACCAAACGCTTTGAATAAACACCAGTCCGGCCAACGACCATGGAATGTACCTGTTGCAGAGTCCGGTCTTGAAAGCTTGAATGCCGTTGAATTGCAAGCCCATCCCTGCTGCTGCCAACGTAGAGCCGATTACTAGAACCCAAGTACTACCGGGTAATTCCTGTTGAAAATAGGAAAAGCCCAAACCCAGACCTATGCATAAACCGCCTATTGCCCAATGCTGAACTCCGCGGGTATTGCCGGCATGCAGTCCAGCTAATGTCAACAGACCGGAAAACAGCAGGATCAGCGCGGACATCATCACCAACATCGTGCGAGAGTCGAGATTCATTACGTCATCCGATAATTAGCGGAAATCTTAAATTGAATGTGCACAATAATCCTAATTACGGTCGGTGCCACAAGGTGTTGCGTATTTCCAGCATAAGTTGCCGACCTATGAAGGTGTAGCGATGTAGGTTGATATGTTCTGTTGCCGATAATGCAACCATTTCATTATATAGCAGACGGTCCATAATGACAGAACTGAATAATTACAATCTATCAGGATAAAACTTATTACGTATATTGCTGATAATTAAACGACTACGGCATACAATGTTGGTTAAATATCGTGTTGATCATTACTTTTATTTTTTGAGTCGCAGACATGAATAATTATCTAGGTAATACAGAAATACGACAGCTTATTCCCGGTATTTTATTGGTCGGTCTTTTATTGCTCGGCTTTATGGTACTGCGTGAGTTTTTGCTTACCTTGACCTGGGCGCTGATTATCGCCTATGTAGTATGGCCGCCTTACCGTTACTTAAGGCAGCAACTCAAAGGTAATGCAACGCTCAGCGCAGCGGTAATGACAGCGATTATTGCAGTGATGATCTTCCTGATAGTCTTCTGGCTGGTTGCGATGTTGCAAGATGAGCTGAGAATCGCTTATCAAACGCTAGTGAGCGGCTTTGGTCAGGATCCTTATCGTTTGCCGGATTTTATCAATCGCATTCCCTGGTTGGGCGATACGGCGCAGCAATGGCTGAACAGGTTATCGGGTGACCAAGCGGCAGTGATGTCGCAGTTTGCGGGCTGGGCGCAGCAATGGTCAGGTGAGTTTGCCAAGTTCCTCGGCGGTATCGGCCGCTACATTATGAAGTTGGGCGTTATCCTGGTTACGGTGTTTTTTTGTTTGCGCGACGGTGACAAGGCGGTGAGGCAGCTGCATCAAGGTTTGGTGCGATTTTTGGGCAAATATCAACATATCTATCTGCAAGCGGCCGGAAACACTACCCGGGCCGTGGTCTACGGTCTGGTGCTCGCCGCATTGGGGCAGGGCATGCTGGCCGGATTGGGTTACTACGTTGCCGGTATCAAAGCGCCCGTGCTGTTCGGTGCGGTGACAGCGCTGTTAGCGCTGGTTCCGATGGGGGCAACATTGGTATGGATGCCTTTAGGTATCATGCTGATACTGACAAATCAGCATTGGCAAGGCATAGGGCTTTTGCTCTGGGGTTTTTTGGTAGTGAGTACGGTAGATAATGTGATCAGGCCGTTGGTTATAAGCGGGGCAGGGCAGATACCTTTTTTAGTGGTATTATTCGGCGTTCTTGGCGGACTTTCAGCTTTCGGCGCTGTCGGGCTTTTTTTGGGGCCGGTGATTCTGGCCGTCCTGCTGGCCGTATGGCAAGCGTGGCTAAAAATTGCAACAGTATGAAAAAGATGTGTCAGTTAGTCTGTGCCGTGTTTGCACTGTCATCATATAATCATACAGCCTGACTATAATCCTGCGTGATGTACAATTTTGACAGTCATACAATTGCGAAAGGATATTCCCATGAAATTACGCACAATATTCGCTACAGGTCTTGTCCTGTCAGCTTTTTCAGTAACTATGACAACTACTTCGGCTGAAGCGGCGACCAGCCGTCAATCTTGGCTGGTTCAACAAATTTATAATTACAATCACCCCTTTGCGGCAAATCTTCCCGGTGAATTGGCCACTAAAATGACCAAAATGGCCACCAGCGCTTTTTATTTTTACCGGGGTACGGCGCATCTGTTTTACCAAGATGTCAAGAATACGGCGGTATGGCCCGTTTCCTGGTATACCAATGCCGTTACCAACAGTGTCTGGCTAGAGGGCGATATGCACATGCAAAACATGGGCGGCTTACGCGATGCCAATGATAATGCGGTATTTGATACCAACGACTTCGATGAAGGTTACTGGGGATCTTATACTTGGGATTTGCGCCGTATGGCGGTTGCCATTCTGTTAGCTGCCGAGGAAAACGGTATCAGCAGCACGGATCGCCAATCGTTGGTAAAAAACTTTATCGATAGCTATGCAAGTCAGATTGCTGCGTTTAAAGGAAATGATAACGAACTAAGCTATCGTTTGACTACCAGCAATACTAACGGTGTTGTTAAAGATACTATTCAGGCCGCTGACGATAAAACGCGCTCCAGCCTGCTATCCAAATACACGGTGGTCAGTGGTAATCAACGCTATTTTTCGGCGATCAGCGGTTCTTTGCAACCTGTAAATAGCACTACCTTGACAGCCATTAATGCCGCAATGCCCGGTTATATCAATTCCATCGCTTCATCCAAACGTAAAAGTAACGGTTATTATGTACTGAAAGATGCCGCATTGCGCTTAGGCTCCGGCACCGGCAGTCTAGGTCGTTATCGTTATTATCTGTTGATTGATGGCCCGTCAACAGATATCAATGACGATGTTATTCTGGAAATGAAACAAGAAACCGATAGTGCGGTTGCTATCGCCGTGCCGGGCAACATGCCGGCCTGGACTTATGATTATGATAATAGTTCGCGCGTTACTAAAAGCATGAAAGCTATGCTGAATAATACTGATGTTTTAGTCGGTTATACGCCTTTGAATGGCTTATCGTTTTTCTTGCATGAGCGTTCACCTTATCAGGAGGATTTTGACTACACGCTGTTGACCGGCTATACCAAGTTCAATGATGCAGTAGTTTACATGGGTAAGATTGTGGCAAAAAACCACGCTTTGGCCGATAAGGATTATGACGCCGTATTGATTCCGTACAGTATGGACAAAGAAATCACCGATGTTATCAATGGTGACGTGTCCGGCTTAAAAGCGGAAACGCTGAGCTATGCCTTGAGTTATACCGCACAGGTAAAGCAGGATTATATTGACTTTGTTAATGCTAAAAACAGTGGTGCGGTATTTTATTAATAGTAAATGGTCTGCATGGAGTGCAACTGAATAGGGCGTCGTATTACATGAATCTGATCGGTTTAACAACCGACGCTCCTAAGCGCTAATTTAAAGAGTCAAACCATGAAAAAAGCCAGGCTAAAAGCTTTGTATTCATCATATCTTCACGGGTTATGAATTACCGCGGACATTAATTAAGTTACAAAATTGTGAAAACCGGAAAAATTCCACTAGAATTGTCGGCTGGTAGAGACGAGGCATACTATAAAAATAAAAAGCCGCGTCTTGATGTGTTATTAATTCCAGCCTAACGCGGAGTTTTCCTTTGCAATTTTCAAACGGGTTTTTCATTCAATTCATTCGGTTAGCGGGGCCTTTTTGGCATTCTGAAAATAAATCCGCTATTCGCAGTCTGGCATTGGCTCTATTTATGCTCACCGTGATGCAGATCGGCATTGCTGTCGTTATCACGGTATGGAGTGCCGATCTTTTTAATGCGCTTGAACAACGCTCAATGAGTGGGTTATTTACACAGATCGGCCTTATCGTACTGATTTTTGCAGCCAATATAGCGGTCACCACCGCGCATTTTAAAGTCAAGCGGCGCCTGCAACTCGACTGGCGGAGCTGGTTAACGCACCATTTGATCAGTAAATGGATGACCGATGGCCGCCATTACCTGGTTACCCATATTCAAGGAACGCATGATAATCCTGATGGCCGAATCGCCGAAGATATCCGTATTGCAACTGAATCCGCTATCGAACTTTCTCACTCGTTAATTTATTGCTCGCTGGTGCTGATCAGTTTTACCAAAATTCTCTGGACGCTTTCCGGCACCGTTACCCTCAATTTGTGGTTTATTGAGATTCCGATTCACGGGCATTTGGTTTGGCTGGCTATTATCTATGCGGCTTGTGCTTCCGCTTTGGGGTGGTGGTTGGGTCGGCCCTATACGCTTGCCACTGATGCCAGACAAACCGTAGAAGCTAATTTCAGATTCGGCTTGGTAACTGCCAGAGAAAATTCCCTTGCGATTGCCCTGGTTCATGGTGAGGCCAATGAGCAGAGTCGTTTTGTCATTCTTTTTAAAGATATTGTCCACGCCTGGCAACGGCAAACCCTTGCTTGGTCGCATTTATTCATGCTGACTTCCGGCTATTCGGTGTTGTCGATGGCGTTCCCCATTCTGGTGTCTGCGCCTCGCTATATTCTAGGTAGTATCCCGCTCGGCGCGTTGATGCAATCAGCTCAGGCATTCCAGCAAATGGCTGGAGCATTGTCCTGGCCGGTTGATAATATGGCCAGAGTCGCAGAATGGAGGGCTTCAGTCGAGCGGGTATTGGGCTTGTCTAACGGACTAGAGCGACTGGAACAGGAAATCGCCCTTCATGATCCGCATCGAATTCATCTGAAAAAAACAGAACAGGCTGTTTTACGTTTTTCCGATCTGTGTATTATCAGGCTGGACGGCGTGGTGTGCGTGCACTCGATTAATGCCGAAATTAAGCCGGGAGAGCGCGTACTGATTACCGGCAATGCCTTTACCGGCTCCAAGTTGTTTAAGGCGATAGTCGGTCTCTGGCCTTGGGGAGAAGGTGTTATTGAGTTACCGCAAGATCCTGTATTTTTTATGCCGCCACGACCTTATTTGCCGACTGGAACCTTGAAAGCGGCAATCTGTTATCCGTCAACCCATGGAGAATATACCGATTCTGCACTTGCGGAGGCGCTTAAGCTGGTAGATTTGGAAGAATTGCAGGAGCAACTCGATCATATAGATAATTGGGCGGGAGCGCTTTCCCGTGAGCAACAACAGCGCCTGGGTGTAGTTCGATTGTTGTTACAGCAACCCAAGTGGATCTTGTTGCAAGAGTCGATGGACTCGCTTGATTCTTCATGCGAAATGAAAATGCTGCGATTGATCGCCCAAAAACTTCCTGATGCGGCGATACTGACGATTACCAACGAACCTATGGCTGAGGGCTTTCATCAGCGGCGGATTGTACTGTAATTGTCCCAGCCTGCTTAACAAGGATAAAATTAAAGCATGACTTTGCTAATAAATGCGGCAAAAAACTACGTGGCGTTAATCTGGGCGTATGGCTGGTACTTGAAAAATGGATGACGCCCAGCGTTTTCGAAGGTCTGGAAGCGGTAGATGAAACCAGTTTTTGTGTCGAGATGGAAGCCAATGCAGAACAGGCGCTCATGCCGGCTACGGCGAATATCGCCATCCTTTTGTGCAAGGCGGCATAGCTGTTCTTGATTGGGCCTTCGACTGGACCGCTCCAAGTGAGTCACTATTTGATCGTAAAGCATGAGGCCATTTTATGACATCACCCAATTACAAAATCAGAACAATGTCCCGTGACGAAATCAATATGGCTATTGATTGGGCGGCAACCGAAGGATGGAATCCGGGCTTGTATGATGCCGACTGCTTTTATGCAACAGACCCGGAAGGCTTTCTTGTGGGGGAACTCAATAATGAACCGATTGCAACTATTTCCTCAGTGAAATACGGTCAGACATTCGGCTTTGTGGGGTTTTATATTGTTAAGCCTGAGTATCGCGGACAAGGCTATGGCATTCAAATATGGAATGCCGGTCTTGAACGGCTATCAGGACGAAATGTTGGGCTTGATGGCGTTGTTGCGCAATTGGACAATTATAAAAAATCAGGTTTTGAACTCGCGTATCGAAACATGCGCTACGAAGGGCTGAGCGGGGGCGGCCAAACTGTAAATCCGGAAATTATTGATTTGTCACACCTGTCTTTTGACACTGTCAAAGCTTATGATCAGCCATTTTTTCCTGATCAAAGAGCTCAATTTCTTAAACCATGGCTAAATCAACCCAAGAGCATTGCATTGGGTATCATGCAAAAAGGTAAGCTTTCAGGCTATGGAGTGGTTAGACCTTGTCGGTCGGGATATAAAATCGGACCGCTTTTTGCGGACAGCCCGGAGTTGGCGGAAGCTCTTTTTAGTGTTTTAAAATCCAGGGTTGAGCCGGAAAAACCAATATATTTGGATGTTTCTGAATTGAATCAGGATGCGGTTGCCTTGGCTAAAAAGCATAATATGCATTTGGTTTTTGAAACAGCAAGAATGTATACAGGCGCCTTTCCTGATTTGCCGCTAAACAGGCTTTTTGGTGTTACCACCTTTGAATTGGGTTGAGCATAAAAAGAAGCATGAATGTAGAGAGTGTCTTGCCATTTCCTAGCAAAATCCGCTTAAGAAGCAGCGCGTGGGAATGAGTATATTCTTTCCGCTGGCTAAGTTTACTACGATTTGACGATAAACCCTTTATAACGTTTAATGTGACCTTTTCGCTTATTTCGCCTTTATTCACAGCGTTTTTTTACGCTATCTTCCGGCCGGTTAAAAGAGAGATATTTAGAAATGCAGACACAATTTCTATCAGCTTTACCCGATAAGATTCACAACAACAATAAACGTTCAACAACTAAAATATCCCGGTTTTGGACCGTTTTATCGGCGTTATTTTTAACGCTGTTGTTTTCCGCACCAAGTTACAGCCACAGAGGAGCGCTTGATGAGGTCGATGTTTGCCGCATCAGGGTTGGTACCGGAAAAATCCACTTTACCGCTTATACGCCGACATTTACCCAAAGCGAGGGCTATTGCCGCTTTATCCGGAATGTGGGTTTGACCAACCTGGTTTTCGATTATGAGGGCAAAAAACTCAGGGATGTCTCAGTAGAGTTTGAAGTAACTAAAGAGCCCGAAGGGACGCGCATTTTTTATCTGGAGCCGCAAAAAACTAAAACAGGAACAATTAAAGCGGATATCGATTTTTCCAAATACGGTGCCGGGGATTATCTTGCGCATGTGACTATCGGTCATGACGGAGAGAAATTGGATACGCATTTACCGTTTGTCGTGGGCGCTGAAGAAGCGAAAACCCCATGGGGTAAGTATTTGTTTTTTGTCATATCCGTGGCGGTGTTGACGGCTATAGGCATTACCGTATTAACCCGCAAATACAGTAATCAAGAGAATACAGATTCTTAGTAAACCGTTACCAGTCACTCCGACGTTATCAGCGCCACCAAATCGGTGACGCCAACGTCTAATCCTTGTTGCGACAGCAAAGTCGTCGCTTGACCCCGGTGATGGGTCTGGTGATTAAAGAAATGCAGCATCAGGCTGGCGAATTTTTTTACCGCTGCTTCGCCTTTCATATTGCGATATGCGAGTTTATGGTTCAGATCGGATGCGTCGAGTTGTTCGCACCAGTTTATTATCGTGATGTCCAATTTTCGACGTTCCTCGCTTAATACGGTAAAGTCATCAAGCAGGGTTTGCGTCAGAGCCAGCGGTTTTTGCATTGAACGAACCTCATCCAGCGCCGGATGTTGAGAAGGGTGCTCGGAAAAGCGTTGCAGCCAGATAATATCGGCCACCATGATATGGTTCAAGGTACCCAGCACCGAGCCGAAAAACGCACCGCGATCCCTGGCAAGCGCATCGGCAGGCAATTGGGCTACGGTGTTGTAGAGCTTGTCGTTCATCCATTGGTTGTAACGACTCAATAAGCGTAAATGCTCAAGCATGGTAAGGTTCCTGTTTACAAATTCGGGGCTGCAGGTAAGGTCATATGTTGGGTTAGCGTAGTGTAACCCAATATTTTTCGAGTGCAGTGTTGGGCGGCGGCTAGCGCCTCGGCAATTGCTCTGCATCCATGCAGTCGTAACTCAACCTACACCAGCAAATTAACCAACAACTGTTCATAAATATCGGACAAAGTCTTAAGGTCATCAACGCCGATATGTTCGTTGATTTTATGAATGCTTTCATTTAACGGGCCGAGTTCGATGACCTGTGCACCGGTTGGCGCGATAAAGCGTCCGTCCGAGGTACCGCCGCCGGTGTCGTCCAAAGTTTCAACGCCGGTTACGGTTTTGATTGCGGCATGGGCTGCATCGATTAATGCGCCAGGTTGGGTTAAGAAAGGATTGCCGGACAAGCGCCATTCCAGTTCGTATTTAAAATCGTATTTGTCCAGTATTGCGTGGGTGCGTAGCTTGATAGTTTCTTCGTTCAGTTCGGTGCAAAAACGCAGGTTGAACTGTACGTTTACGCTGCCGGGGATGATGTTTTCCGCACCGGTTCCGGCATTGATATTGGAGACCTGCAAACTGGTCGGCGGGAAAAACTCATTGCCGTGATCCCAGACTTCTTCGGTCAGGTCTTTTAACGCCGGGGCAAAACTGTGTATCGGGTTGTCGGCAAGTTCGGGATAAGCGACGTGGCCTTGTATGCCTGCAATGGTCAGTTTAGCGCATAAAGAGCCGCGACGGCCGACGCGAATCACGTCGCCGATTTTTTTATCGCTGGACGGCTCGCCGACCAGGCACCAGTCTATTTTCTCGTTGCGCTGCTCCAGCACTTCAACGACTTTAACTACTCCGTTGGTGGCGATGCCTTCTTCGTCGCTGGTCATCAGCACCGCGATAGAGCCTTGATGGTCCGGATGCCTGGCAATAAAGCGCTCGACGGCGGTAATAAAACAGGCGATGCCGCCTTTCATATCGGCGGCGCCGCGGCCGTAAAGCTTGCCGTCACGAATGGTCGGTTCAAATGGCGGTGAAACCCAGGCCTCCAACGGGCCGGTAGGCACGACATCGGTGTGGCCGAGGAAGGTCAGCAGCGGCTTTTGATCGCCGCGTCTCAGCCAGATATTTTGGGTGTCGTCAAAGTCCAGGCGTTCTTCTTTGAAGCCCAGTTTGGTTAAACGTGCGGCCAGCACATCCTGGCAGCCGGCGTCTTTTGGGGTTACCGATTCGCGGCTGATAAGGTCTTTTAGCAGTTCTAGTGTATCGCTCATAATAATGTTCTCGTTCCCTCATATCGTATGAGAATGTCATGGTTGACGCGTTGCGTTCCGTGTTTATGATTTATTTCTTGAAGCTTGCCGTGGGCGCGGATTTATTCGCGCTTTTTAGTTTCTGTTGCGCGAATAAATTCGCGCCCACGGCATTCAACTGTAACTATTTCAATGGCAGTGGCGCAGGTTGTGTCACGCCTGTTCGGACAAATCGGCGGTATATCCACCATCCTTAGCATTAAAGCCAAGAATCAGCTTGTCACCGGTGTCTAAAACCGGGCGTTTAATCAGGGTAGGGGTGGTCAGCATCAGTTGCAGGGCTTTTTCCTGAGTCAGGTCGCTTTGCTGCTCGGCACTGAGTTGCCGCCAGCTTGTGCTGCTGCGGTTGAGCAGTTTGCTCCAGTCCAAGTGATCGACGAAATGCTGTAATAGTTCAGGCGTCAAGCCGTCGGTACGAAAATCATGGAATTGATAGGTTACGCCGTTTTGATCCAGCCAGTTGCGCGCTTTTTTGACGGTATCGCAGTTTTTTATACCGTAAAGCGTATGGGTTTTTGAACTTTGCAAATTTACAATCTCCGTATAAAAGGCGCATAACGCCTCGCGAATGGATGTTGAAATGGAAGGGTGGTTAACAATCCCAAGTTCATCAAGGTTGGAGCCGATAATCGGTAAAGTGATTGAGGCTGCTTCAACAACTTGAGCCGACATAACGGTCAGCGTTTCTTTCAGAGACGCTTGAGCAATAGTGGCTCGTGGTGACGCATTGAGCAATGCAACCGGCTTGTTTACAAAAGCTTCACTGCCGACCATCCAGTCCAGGGCGTTTTTCATAACGCCTGTTACTCCATGCGCGTATTCCGGGCTGGCGATAATGACGCCGTCGGATTCAACAAGACGAGCGTGAAAATCAGCAACTGCGGGTGAATCGGTTATTTCAAGGTCGGGGTTGAACAGAGGCAGATTACCCAACCCGGTAAACAGCTCGACGCGAATATCGGAAGGAGTCAGGCAAGCAACCGCTCTCAGCAGTGCAGAGTTCAACGATGCGGCGCGAAGGCTACCTGAAATAGCCAGTATTCTGACGATCGGCATCGTTGGCTCTATAGTGATTTTACAATTGGCTGTTCAGCAGTTCGTCAATGCTGGGTAATTGTTTATCTGTTTTGCAGCGGTTTTTATAAAGATCGACGAACTCCATAAAAGCTTGTTCCAGGTCGGCCAGGATTTCTTCTTCGTTTTCACGCTCATCATCGGGAACGTCGGGGGAATCCAAGTATTCGTGTTGCAGGGCGACTTCGCTGTTTAAAGCGAGCGTGGCATAAATGATTGCATTGTTTGATATAGTGTCGCTCATGGTATTGGCCTCGTTAAGTTGTTGGAAGAATATAAAAGAACTGCTATCAGTCCTGTTCTCTAAAACGAATGGTAAGACCTTGTAAAAAGTTTCTTAAAATCTGGTCCCCACATTCGCGGTGATGCTTATGGCCTTTTTGCCTGAAAAAAGAGCTGAGTTCGCCTTTGGATAATTCAAAATCAGCCAGTTTCAAGGTATTAAGCATGTCTTCTTCTTTAAATTCCAGCGCAATTCTCAATTTTTTGAGTATGGTGTTATTGGTTAACGGCTCCGGCTTTTTTTCCTGTGCGGGCGAATTCTCCTGCCGGCCTCTTCTATAGATAATCAGGCCGTCTAAAAACTGTTCCAGCAGCTTATTGTTAAGCGCGACGAAATCGGCTTCATTATCTTTTTTCAGCAGCTTGAGCAACTCGTCCCGGCTCATTTCTACGCCGCTTAATGCAAAGATTTCGATCATGGTCGGATCTTTAAGCTCTAAAGCGTAGCGTACTCGGCGTAATACATCATTGTTAATCATTGTTTGTCATTGATTGGGTTACTGTTGGGATGATACTTGCGTCATCCTCGAGAGAAGTGGGAGAAGGGTGCATCAGCGAGGCTTTTGCACCCTGCAATAATTAATCTCTCAACAACTCGTTAATACCTGTTTTGCTACGGGTTTTTTCATCAACCTGTTTGATGATAACCGCACAGTACAGGCTGTACTTGCCGTCTGCTGAAGGCAGGTTGCCGGCAACAACAACCGAACCTGCCGGAATGCGGCCGTAGCTAATTTCGCCGGTCATGCGGTTGTAGATTTTGGTGCTTTGGCCGATGTAAACGCCCATTGAAATAACCGAGCCTTCTTCAACGACAACGCCTTCGACGATTTCCGAACGTGCGCCGATAAAGCAGTTGTCTTCAATAATCGTTGGGCCTGCTTGCAAAGGTTCCAAAACACCGCCGATGCCGACGCCACCGGAAAGATGCACGTTCTTGCCGATTTGCGCGCAAGAGCCGACGCTGGCCCAGGTATCAACCATTGTGCCGCTGTCGACATAGCCGCCGATATTGACGAATGAAGGCATCAGGATAGCGCCGGGTGCAACGTAAGCACCGTGACGGACAACGGCATTAGGCACAACGCGCACGCCGGATTGGGCGAAATCGTCGGGCGAATAGGTGCTGAATTTCGCTTCAACCTTATCGTAATAACGGGTGTTGCCGCCTTCCATGACGCGGTTTTCGTTGATTCTGAACGACAATAATACGGCTTTTTTCAACCATTGGTTAACGACCCATTCGCCGCTGGTTTTTTCAGCGACACGGGCTTTGCCGCTGTCCAATAAATTGATCGCTTCTTCAACAGCTGAACGCACTTCAGCGGAAACGCTGGCTGGTGAGATGTCGGCACGGTTTTCAAAGGCGTCGTTAATGATTTTTTCTAATTGTGACATGGTTTCTTTTTATAAAGAGTTAAGGAAATTTTTTATACGTTGCGCGGCTTCTATGCATTCATCCAATGGCGCGACCAGCGCAATCCTGACATGGTTAAGGCCGGGATTGATGTCGCCAAAATCGCGGGACAGATAACTGCCGGGCAACACGGTGATGTTTTGCTCGGCAAACAGCTGCCGGGCGAAGTCGGTGTCTGAAATCGGCGTTTTCAACCAGACGTAAAAACTGGCTGGAGGCTTGATAACAGTGCAAACATCGCCAAGAATATCGATGAACGCCGCGAACTTTTCACGGTATAAACGACGGTTTTCGACAACGTGATGCTCATCCTGCCAAGCCTGAATGCTGGCATGCTGGGTAGGTAAAGGCATAGCGCAGCCGTGATAAGTCCGGTATTGAAAGTAATGTTTCAAAATTTCGGCGTCGCCTGCAACAAAACCCGAGCGCAAACCCGGCGCGTTGGAGCGCTTGGATAAGCTGTGAAAAATAACGCAGCGTTTGAAAGCCGTGTTGCCCATGTTATAAGCCGTTTGCAGCAAGCCCGGCGGCGGGTTGCTTTCGTCGTCGTAGATTTCGGTGTAGCACTCGTCGGAGGCAATCACAAAATCATATTTTTCGGCCAGATTGAGCAGTTTTTCATGGCTCGCTTGATCGATCACCGAGCCGGTCGGGTTGCCGGGCGAGCAAATGTAAATCAACTGGCAGCGTTGCCATATCTCATCCGGCACCGCGTCAAAATCCGGCAAGTAGCCGGAATCTTCCAATGTGTTCAGAAAATAGGGTTCAGCCCCTGCCAGCAAAGCCGCGCCTTCATAAATCTGATAAAACGGATTCGGCATGATCACGACAGGCGTGGGTATCGCCAGGGATGGTGTGTATGCCGCAAGCCTGTCGGGAGCAGGCGCGGCCTTGGTCGGGTCAATGATACATTGGGCAAACGAAAACAACGCCTCGCGCGTACCGTTGACCGGTAAAACCTGGGTTTCAGCATTAACCGCATCAGCCGGAATCTGAAAACGTCGGTTGATCCATCCGGCTATCGCTTGCCGAAGTTCCGGTATGCCTTTAGTGGTTGGATAGTTAGCCAAGCCATGCAAATGAGTTAACAGTGCTTCCTGAATCAAATGCGGCGTGGCATGCGTCGGCTCGCCCATAGACAGGGCGATATGCGGCTGGTTTGCGGGCGGAACGATGCCTTGCTTAAGCTGCGCCAGTTTCTCAAACGGGTAGGGATGTAAGTGTTTTAAATTAGGGGTCATCGATTAGTTGCAATGCGGTTGTTTACCCGCAGATTGGGCTTGTTGGAATAAAGCCAGTGCTTGCGGCATGTGTTGTTCCAATTGTTGAATACGTGTGGCATTCGAAGGGTGAGTCGACATGAATTCTATCGGCTGCTGACCTTGCGAAGCCCGTTCCATTTTTTGCCACAGAGTAACGCTTTGTTGTGGGTCAAAGCCGGCTTTCGCCATTAAATCCACGCCGATCGTGTCGGCTTCGCTTTCATGGGTACGGCTGTAAGGCATCAATATGCCGTACTGCGCACCGACGCCGAGCATGCCTAGCGCTGTTTGTCCAAGCGCGGTTTGCGGCGCGCTGACCGCTTGGATGATGCTCATGCTCTGATTGACCGCGAATTCTTGCGATGCCCGCTCATTGCTGTGCTTGGCGAGTACGTGCCCGACTTCATGTCCGATGACCGCAGCCAATTGATCCTGATTGTCGACCAATGCGAGCATTCCGGTATGCACGCCGATTTTATTGCCAGGCAAGGCAAAAGCGTTAGGCGTGGCATCTTCAAAGACCACAACTTCCCAGTTGCCGCCTGTTTGCTGGGTGATTGCCCCGGCAATGCAGCTTGCAGTTTGATTGTATTTGCTGTTGGTGCTGATAGGTTTTTGTTTTTTTAAGTCGTCAAAAGCCTGTAAGCCCATCTGATCGATTTGAGTATCAGGCATGAAAACAAGTTGGCTTCTACCTGTAGGGCTAGTGATGCAGGCACTTAATAGGCAAGCTGTGACCAAAGCGGGGAATATTTTTTTAAACATAAAAAATGACCTGTAGTTTCTACACATACCGGCCATTTTAACGTAACTTTATTGTCTGGGGGTTAAAAATGTAACTCCGCTAATAAAACAAATGCATAGGAAGGTATTTTGCTCCCGTATTTGTTCTGCCGCACATTATCCATCTGAGAGCGGTGACCCCAGGACGTGAAAAAAACTTCGTGCCCTTCGTGTCTTCGTGGTGAAGTAATAGATAATGAATTAGTTCAGGATTTTGGCAAACATCGCATCGTAATCGTCTTTTGACAATACGCCGCTGACTCCGGTGCGTTGATGCGCCTTATCGAAGAAATAGGTTCTTGGTAATTCGCCATACCATTTGGGATCGATTTCAAATTGCAGTTTTTGGGTGTTGTCATCGGCATAAGCCCAGTTTTCAATGCCGGATAATTGGTTTTTATCCAGGATTTGCTGGATTTGTTCGGTTGCGGACGGCTCATCCGCGGCCAGCATGATCATTTTAAGTTCAGGCCTGCTCTTATGGATGTTACTTAACAGCTCCATATCTTTCAGGCAGGAGGAGCAGTTTATAGACCAGACCACCAACATGAATGGCCGATCGGCATTGGCGGCTAGTATTTGCTGATAACTTCCCGAGATAAACGCAGACGGAGCGGCTTGTGCCGGAATATTAAAAAGATTTAAAAGAATAAATGCCAAGCTTAGGAGGTTTTTTTTAAAGGTCATGATTTGATCCCATGTGTTCATTTGTAAAAGTTTGTTCGTAGCTGATTACAATCGCCGTCATTTCCCGCGCCGCTCGATCATGTTGTATATAGTCATCCCAGCCATCATCGACACAAAAAATATCCATGCTTTGGGTTGTCCTGCGGCAGCACTTACAACAGCCGGTCCTGGGCAAAAACCTGAAAGTCCCCAACCGATTCCAAAAACCAGGCTGCCTATTATCAAACCTTTATCAAGACCGGTTATTGAGGACAGTTGCATAGGCGTGCCCAACAAACTGCGCTGACGTTTTTTAGCGATAGCAAAGGCTCCTGCTCCAATCAGGATAGCGCCTCCCATGACGAATGCGAGAGACCGGTCCCAGTTTCCGGCCAAGTCCAGAAAGCCGATCACCTTAGCCGGATTGGTCATGCCGGAGACGATGAGGCCCAAGCCGAACAATAATCCAACAATAAATGCGTTAATATTCAACATGGTTAAAGTCCCAACAAATGGCGAGTCAGATAAACGGTGATAAAGCCCGCCAGCATGAAGCACAGTGTAGCGGCAATGGATCGCATTGATCCGCGGGAAATGCCGCAGACGCCATGGCCGCTGGTGCATCCTGACGCATAGCTGGTACCCAGGCCCACCAGCAGACCAGCAATGATCAATTGCCCGGTTCCCGCATCGATAGTCACAGCCGGCAGGTCGAAGGCAATTTGATAAACAAAAGGTGAAATCATCAAGCCGAGCAGAAACAGCACGCGCCAGATTTTATCGCCCTTGTCGGCATCAATCAGACCGGCCAAGATTCCGCTAATGCCAGCGATTCGGCCATTCAATAACACAAACATTGCCGCGGCTATGCCGATCAATAAGCCGCCGGAGAGGCCTGCAATATAGGAACTTTGGATGAAGTCGGATAGATTCATGTTTTTTAGATGTTGAGTATTTTAAATAGCCGGGTTCTTGAGTATGGAGTCAGTCTTGTTTGATTGTCGGTTAATTCAAAATGTATCAAAAAGGCTTAACAACGGCCAGAATTACGATGCCAACTAAAAACAAAACCGGCACTTCATTCATCCAGCGATAAAACACATGGCTGCGCAGGTTGCGGTCATGTTTAAAATCAAGCAGCCACAGATAGCAAAAATAGTGATAAACAAGCGTCAGCGCCAGCAGCGCCAGCTTTGCATGCAGCCAGCCGGAATGACCGTAAACAGCCCAGTCATAAGTAACCAGCATCCAGATGCCGAATAAAAAAGTCGCTATCATGCCCGGCGTCATAATGCCGAAGAACAATTTGCGCTCCATCACCTTAAAGCGTTCGTTGCTAATCTCATCATCGCTCATCGCGTGATAAACGTACAGGCGCGGCAGGTAAAACAGACCGGCAAACCAAGTGACCATAAAAATCAGGTGTAACGCTTTTAACCAGAGCATGGGCTAGCCTTTTAATAGTGATTCAATCGTCGTTTTCATTTTTGCCAAGTCAAAAAGGCCGATTTCTTTTTTAACAACCGAACCGTCCGGGGCAATTAAGAATGTGCTGGGCGTAAACATGACGCCGCCGAAAGCGTGGTCGTGTTCCGAATTTACATCCAGAGCCACATTGTAGGGCAGTTGTTTGGCCTTAGTCATATCGACGACGTGATTCGGCGGATCGTAATACATCGCAACGGCAATCATCTCAAGACCCGATGCATGATACTGGGTATAAAGATCGATTAAATCGGGGATTTCTTGTATGCAAGCGGGGCAGTCAGTCGCCCAGAACGTGACGATAACCGGCTTGCCGCGTAAATCTTTTAGTGCGATTTTTTGGCCGGTGAGGGTGGTGAAAGTTACATCCGGCGCCGAGGTGATGGTTTTGCTACAGCCTATTAATATAAGCAGTAACAGTAATAAACTGAACTGTCGATATTTTGCTTTCATGGGGATTGATGGGTTAATAACTAGGGGAATGGAAACAAAATAACATACACAGTTAAAAAAAACAGAACAACTCCGGTTTATGGTTTTTTGAGCCTATCTAATTTGCATCACTAACATCCGATTGCGGAGGAAACTGCGCGTAGTGATACCCACCGACATATGAAATGTAATCACCACGATAACCGATAGCCGTCAATATGAATCGAACTACGATTTCCCGTACGACTGTGGCGTGATCCCATAGATCATCACCGCTACTCTCTTTGTCCGCATCGTAGTAGTGTCCTCGGTGCACGATGAGATTACGAGCAGTTATGGCCGCTTTGATCTTGTCTTCATCAATCCCGTCGAGAGGTATCTGCCAATGCCCGACGAGAATACTGAGCTTTTGGCGGATTGATCGTCGATTCAAGTCGGCAAGCTTTTCATTAAGTTCCTTTACAATTTCACTAATCGTATTACTATCATCCGTCTGCCATTTTTCAATACATTGTCTAATTACAGTACGAAGCTTTCTTCTAGTCTTTTCAAATTCTTTTTCTGACTGAATAAATTTGTCGTTGTTCTCAAGATTAGATGCGATAAGGTTTTCAAGTGCAGTCATAGCATTTATCAAACGAATTTCGTTATAGCTAGATTCCATGGCAAACCATTCGATAGCGAAGAAAAGGTTTTTTATTTCGAATGGAGGGTTATAGAAGGAGGCAACAGCCGCATCGAAAATAGGTTGCTGATTGAGATAATGGAAAGTGGAGGAATGTGCTGATGCTTGACGAGATTGTGACAAAGCGATTACTTCCAAGTGATCTCCCGAGTAAAACTTGATAATAGGGCTGAGGAGCATTACTCCCGAAGCGAAGGACATCAACCGCCGAATGTGCTCAAGCAGCTTATCAGCCTCCGCATGCCATACTGCTAGACCGATAGGTTCATTATCGGACTGTATTGTGATATATCCAGTGATGAAATCAGGGTCTTCGATTGTTTTATATCCGTCCATTTCGACTCTTCCGAGGCAGCATGTAGAGCTTAGCTGTCCAAAATTCTGAAATCCTTTTATATACATACGAAGCAATGGCTTAGGAGTCGGTGTCGCTAGCTTGCGGCGAAATTCAGCTCGCAAACAGCCTCCGATAGGAATCATTCGACTCCCTGTTTCTTCATTACTTTCTGTCGATAGGCTAATAAAGTGTAGGTCTTCGGTCTTGAATTCAGTACCATCCTCCGCTTTTCCAGAAAGAGAGAAGTATCCGGGACGCGATCCTTCGCCGTCCCAGTATTTCATTATGAAGCTGGTTTCCTTCGTCAAAGCAATCGCGCTAAAATCAAACTTGACCTCGCCAGACATATCGATAAGAGTGAGGAAAGTTATAGGCATGATGTCGCCACCTGCCTGAAGATGGCCCGTGAATGATTTGAATTCTGTTAATCCTCGGTCTTGCATTATGGCTCCTGTCTGTACTATGAGTTCCCTCGTCAAGCTTGGGAATATGGTTTGAGAAGCAAGAGCTTCGCCTTCGCGGCTTCCAATCTGGAGATTGGGAACCAGTACAATATATCGTCTCTATTCCGAAGCATGAACGATAAATAATAATTTTAAAAGAGAGAACATTGATGAATAACATAGCAACCACAGAAACTGAAAAATCAGCCATAACCCTGACCACAGTTATTTACGCGCTATATGCCGCGTCTTATTTTGTCGGTGTCACCGCCATCGTTGCTATTGTGATGAACTATGTCAAACAGGATGATGTGGCCGGAACCTTTCTGGAAAGTCATTTTCGTTGGCAAATCAGGACGTTCTGGTTCGGAGTGCTGTGGGGCATGCTGGGAACAATCACGATGGTATTCATGATCGGCTGGTTGATACTTGCAGCTAACGGTATCTGGATTATCTACCGTATTGTTAAAGGGTGGCTGCGGCTTAATGACGGTAAGTCTATGTACACTGCTTAGCGGTAAAGCTATAAAACACCAGCCGTGTGAACGACTGGTGTTTTAGATGGTTTAGAGATAACGGGAGTCAGCGGAACTTTAGTCACTGAGGACGTTGCCGCTAGTCCTTATTTTTTTACACCTTTTTGCGTTTTTTTATCTGCGGTCTGTGCTTTTACTTTTGTATCTGAATCATCCTGTTCTTGTTTAAAGGCCTCATCACAAGTTTTTAAAGCCGCATGATCTTGAGCGGCTTGCAAACAACTTAGATGTTTCTGAGCAATTTGCACCTTTTCCACAACATTGGCTATTTGGCGATCTTTATCCGCCTGAAAATCAGCCGAATCAGTATCTGCAACCGCCATTGCAGGAGCCAGCAAGCCCGCGCTATAAATCACCATTAATACGATTAATTTTGTAAAGCTCACAGTTCCTCCTTAAAGGCCTTGTTAATGAATGAAAATTTTCAACTCCACTTCCTAGTCAAAAAATTACGCTGCAAAGGTCTATATGTCAAATGATTAATTCGTAGACATGGATGAACTCACCTTGAGGCAATCAGTGATCATCGCTATATTTCCAGATCTACAATTTGAAGATAGCAAGCTACAGGAAACCTGATCGATAATGTTTTTTATGGAAAAGCTCGGGTGCAGCTTAAAATACAGCCAGGTTTAAATTCAATACCGTTCGTGGCTACCTTTCGGCTGTGCCTGACGAACCATGAGTCTTAAACAACCAACATACGGGATATTAAGTTGCGAGCAAAACATATCATTTTAATTATTATCTTATCTTTCATGGCGGAGCGTTCTGTGAGTGCACAAGAAACTAGCAAAGCAATAGAAAATAAAGTCAAAAATCTGCTGTCCAAAATGAGGCTTGAAGAAAAAATAGGGCAAATGACGCAGGTTGATTTTACGGTTATCGGTATTCCGAAAGAGCAAAACGCTGAGGGACAAATCGATCAGGCCAAGCTCGAAGATGCGATATTAAATCATCATGTGGGCTCTATCCTTAACACGCCTTTTACGCCGGAAAACAAGGCGCAATCGATTGAAACATGGCGCAAATTGACGAGCACCGTGCAGGATGCGGCGGCAAGAACCCGCTTGAAAATCCCTGTCATGTACGGGATTGATGCGATTCATGGCGCAACTTACACGCAAAACTCGGTGTTGTTTCCGCAGGCCATTAACATGGCGGCAACGTTCAATCCGGAGCTGGCTTTCAAGGAAGGTGAAATCACCGCAAGGGAAGTGCGCGCTTCCGGTCTGCAATGGAATTTTTCCACGGTAATGGATATCGGCCGTCAGCCGCTCTGGTCACGCTTATGGGAAACTTTCGGCGAAGATGTGCATTTGGCGACGGTCATGGGTACGTCTTATATTAAAGGCCATCAGGGCGATGATTTTTCCGCTGCCGATAAACTGCCGACATGTTTGAAACATTATGTCGGTTACAGTTATCCCCTTAACGGCAAAGACCGGACACCGGCCTGGATTGGCGAAAGAATGCTGCGCGAATATTTCCTGCCGACATTCGAAGCTGGCATAAAAGCCGGATCGCCGACCGTGATGGTCAATTCGGCGGAAGTTGACGGGATTCCCGGACACGCCAACCATTACTACCTGACCACTATTTTACGCGGCGAACTGGGTTTTAAAGGCTTTACCGTATCCGACTGGGAAGACATCAAACGTCTTTATACCCGCGACAAGATGGCCGCCTCACCCAAAGAAGCGGTAAAAATTGCGGTGATGGCCGGTATCGACATGAGCATGGTGCCGTTCGATTTTTCTTTTTATGACTTATTGATCGACTTGGTCAAATCCGGCGAAGTGCCGTTATCACGGATCAATGAAGCGGTGACCAGGATTTTAACGGTCAAGTATCAGGCCGGATTATTCGATCCTAAACCGCTGCCTGCTGTAGAAGGCAATTTTGCTACTGCGGAAGCGATAGAAACCAATCGCCAAGCGGCCCGGGAGTCGATTGTTCTTGCCAAAAACGACCGCAACATCCTGCCGCTAAAAAAAGACGCCAATATTTTGGTGACCGGGCCTACCGCGAATTTGTTGAGCGTAATGAATGGCGGCTGGACGATTACCTGGCAAGGTTTAGCGGAAAACTTATATCCGCAGGAAAAACTAACGGTTCTTGAAGCCATACAGCAAAAAGCCACCGGCAAGGTGACTTATGTCGGAGGAAATTCTTTTTTTACCCCAATCGATATTCAAAAAGTCGTCGATGAGGCTAAAGACCACGACGTTATTTTGCTCAGCCTGGGCGAGCATCCTTATACCGAAACTATCGGCAATATTGAGTCGTTAAATCTCGATCAGGCCCAAGTCGATCTTGCCAATGCCGCGATTGCAACCGGGAAACCGGTAGTTTTACTGACCTTCGGCGGCCGTCCGCGAATTATCACGTCAATTGCAGAACGGGCTTCCGGCGTTATTTTGGGCTTTTTGCCGGGTATGGAAGGCGGCGAGGCTGTTGCCGATATTTTGTACGGCGATTATAACCCCAACGGTAAACTGCCCATTTCCTATCCCAGAAATACCAACGGTATTACTCCGTATGATTACAAACCTATGGAGTCGTTTGAACTGAATATGTACAACCCGCTTTATCCGTTTGGTCATGGTTTGAGCTATACCACGTTTGAAACCGGCGGCTTGAAGGTGGAAAAAGATAAAATCAAGATGGACGAAAATATCAATGTCAGCGTTAATGTTAAAAATACCGGCTCGTTAAAAGGCAAGGAATCTGTGTTGCTTTATATCAATGATGTGGCGGCTTCGGTGACGCGTCCCAACAAGCAACTTAAAGCCTTTAAAAAAGTCGAGCTGAATCCGGGGCAAACCGAGAGCTTAAACTTTACTTTAACGCCGCAGGATTTGTCGTTTATTGGCGTTGATCTTAAGCGGATTGTAGAGCCGGGAGATTTTAAGGTGATGGTCGGCAATGAAATAGTCGGTTTTACGGTGGCGAAATAACAACATAAACAGACGATTGAAAGCCTTTTTCACCACGAAGACACGAAGAGCACGAAGTTTTATTTCTTCGTGCTCTTCGTGTCTTCGTGGTAATAATCTTTTAATTTTTCAAACTGACATGCCGATAAATTTATGATCAATGTAACCGGCTCGACAAATAGTTCCGATAAGAATCCTTATCTCGGCTCGTTAACGATATTAACTTCTCTGTTTTTTATCTGGGGTTTTATAACCTCTTTAAACGATATTTTAATCCCGCATTTGAAATCGGTGTTTACGCTGAATTACGCGGAAGCAATGTTGATCCAGTTCTGCTTTTTTACCGCGTATTTTGTCGTTTCGATTCCCAGCGGATATCTGGTTGAAAAAATAGATTACAAAGGCGGCATCGTTGCCGGATTAGCCATTGCAGGCATTGGTTGCTTGCTGTTTTACCCGGCCGCAAGTTTGCATTCTTATCCTTTATTTCTGGCGGCATTTTTTGTGCTGGCTTCAGGTATTACTCTATTGCAGGTTGCCGCAAATCCGTATGTCACTATTTTGGGCAATCCGGAAACCGCTTCCAGTCGATTGACCATGACTCAGGCGTTCAATTCGCTGGGCACGACTATCGCCCCTTATTTGGGCGCGTTATTTATCCTTGCAGCTGCTGTTAAAACGGCGGATGAAATTAAGCTGCTCAATGCCGATGAATTATCAGCATACCAAGCGGCGCAAGCCGCAGCCGTGCAGAATCCTTATTTGTTGCTGGCTGCGGTTTTATTTTTTATTGCGGTCATTTTTGCCCTGATCAAATTGCCAAAAATTGAAGTTGAAAAAGCCCAGGTTCAAGGTGTTGAAGACGATGTATATGATAGCGCCTGGGGTTATAAACACTTGGTATTAGGCGCTATCGGTATTTTTGTTTATGTCGGCGGTGAAGTATCGATAGGCAGTTTTCTGATCAATTTTCTGGGTGAGCCTTCGATTGCCGGATTGGCGGAACAAGATGCCGGAAAATATGTATCGTTTTATTGGGGCGGCGCTATGATCGGGCGCTTTATCGGCGCGGCAGTCATGCAAAAAATCCGGCCCGGTAAGGTGCTTACTTTTAACGCGGTAACGGCGGCTGTGTTGGTTTTAATGACTATGATCGGCAGCGGTCATGTTGCAATGTGGACGATTCTTGCGGTCGGGCTGTTTAATTCGATTATGTTCCCAACCATCTTTTCACTGGCGGTTAGCGGCTTGGGCAAGCACACGGGGCAAGGTTCGGGGATATTGTGCGCCGCCATAGTCGGGGGCGCTATCCTGCCGGTTGTGCAGGGACTGTTCGCCGACAGGATAGGCATTCAACAGGCTTTTTTTATCCCGGTTCTTTGTTATTGCTATATCGCTTATTATGGTTGGCGGGGTTATCGCTTTAAGTAATTGCGCCGGCTCTGCTATTGATTGCCGGATATTGAAAAAGTTTTTTTGGCAAACGGTATAACGGTTGTGTCGCTTCCTTGAGTATCACAGCCACTGTCCTTACCGGCATTGTCGGCAGGATCAGCGCCGGGACCGCTAGGCATGCCCCAAAAGTTGTCATTAGCCACGATCGTGTTTCCCGAAGCGTTTTGAATGCCGCAATTGGTCACGCCATTAAGCGGAACGCTATTATTGCCGTAGATATTGTTATTGCTGATGGTGGCGCTGGCTCCTGCGATATCGACACTAATTCCAAAGAATTTATTGCCAAGCGCGGCATTTTGTAAGAGTTTGATATCCGTGCCTTGAATACCAAAACCGGTGGCGTTATTGCCGGCTACGTTGTCGCGTATAAGGTGTTTGGTTCCGACTATAACGAAGCCTTGAGAGCCGTTACTGTTAGCCACATTATTACTGACTTCGTTACCATTCCCGAACACGGCAATCCCGGCGGCCAGGTTTCCGCTGACGAAGTTATCCTGAATCAGACTGGCGCTGCCGTTGACAACGAGACCGCCCTGTCCGTTGGCAAGGGCAATGTTGCCTGCCACGGTTATATTCGATACGGTGGCGATACCGGTACTCAGTCCATTGGTCTTTGCCCCGATAATCAAGAATCCGTGCTTCGGCTGGCCGAATATGACGTTGCTAGCCGAGACGGATACCGCCATCAGGCTGGAGTTATTCGCGTCCAGCACTGTCATAAGAGGCCCGTCGCTTGAGATAATCGTCACAGGTTTGTCTACATTGATCATACTGAAGCCTTGTGTGAACTCTTCGCCGGGCTCTCCCAATATATTGTTTTTGTTCAGGTCGCCATAGCGTCCGGGTCCTACCTCGATTGTATAGCCGGCGTTGGCGCGAGCAATTGCTTGACTGATCGAGCGACAAGGACTGTTTCGATCGCCACAGGTGTTGCTGTCTATACCATTATTGGCAACATATAATGTATTTTCGTTTAATGCATTTACGTTTTTATTCCGGACAAACCAGATAAAAAATACGCATGCGATTATAAAGACGAGAATAACTACGATCGTTAAAGTTCCTGTCGATTTGCTCATGATCCATGTCCTCCGTCAAAAAAATGGGTTCAAACCCTTAATCCTCACAACTTATACATATAGACAATATTACATTTGGATATTTTGGAGTCAATAAAAATCCAGTCGCTTGAGAACAAGTTCTTCATGGAACTCTGCATCAGAGATAAGCCTTGAGTCGCTTATTGATGAGATTGTTTTTTGCTAAGGACGAATGGATTTGAGGCAATCTGAAAAGAATATTAATGCCGGATTTTTACCAGGATTGTTTATACATAGTCCGTAAAATGGCAAGGAGCATCTCCGGCGCGGCTAGATGAAAATATCAATTAAAGCGTCAGCATAGTGATGGTCGGTGAGTTCAGCTGGTCGTCCTGATGAAATCCCCGGACAACAATGACGTTATCGCCCTCATTTGCCAGCTTTGTTTCAATTGCATGATGACGGGCCAGTTTATTGGGATGGGCATGACCGGCATCTTCTGCATGTATCGGTATAACGCCCCAATACAAATTCATTCGCTGACAAACCCATTTGTTGGCGCTGATGGCTATCAACGGCGCAGCGGGTCTTGCAGAACTCAAAGTAGCCACCGACATTCCGCCGCTGGTAAGGCTGACGATTGCTTTTGCATTCAGGTCAAAACAAAGCTGGGCGGTCGCATCGGCAACTGCGTCACCGAAGGGCAGCGGTTTTTGTTGATTATCCCGGTGCGCCAATTTACCGAAAACATCCTGTTCTCTCATGAATGCCTCGGTTTGTTTGATGACTCGGGACATCATTTCAACCGCTTCGACCGGAAAATGCCCGGCTGCCGTTTCGCCGGACAACATCACCGCGTCGGTAGAACAATAAACCGCGTTGGAAACATCGGTTACTTCGGCGCGCGTGGGCCTGGAGTTTTCTATCATCGATTCGAGCATTTGAGTGGCGACGATGACCGGCTTATTCAATGCCCTGGCGCTTTTAATGAGCTGGTGCTGGGCAATCGGCACATCTTCCGGGTTCAGTTCTACACCCAGATCGCCTCGGGCAATCATGATCGCATCGGAGGCGTTAATAATTTCCTGACCGTTAATCAAGGCTTCCGGCTTTTCAATTTTGGCAATGATGTGCGTGTCGTAGCCGTTGGAGGTAATTAATTGGCGCAGGTCGGTAATGTCTTCGGCTTTTCTTACGAATGACAGCGCCAGGTAATCGACACCCAAATCCAATGCAAACAGGGCGTCTGCCCGGTCTTTGTCGGTTAATGAAGGGCTGGATATATTGACGCCGGGTAAGTTGATGCCTTTGTTGTTTTTTAACTCGCCGCCGTAAATGACTTTGCAGGTAATGTCTTGATCTGCTTTTTCAATAACTTTGAGCTCGAATCTTCCATCGTCCAGCAGGATGCGGTCTCCGGCTATAACGTCATCAGCCAAGCCGGGATATTGGCATGGGATAAGGTTTTGTTCGCCAACAATATTCCGGGTCGTTACTATCACTTGGTCGCCGGTTTTAATGATAATGGAGCCGTTTTTAAATCGTCCGGTCCTGATTTTGGGGCCGCACAGATCGGCAAAAATAGTAATGTGCTGATGCAATGCTTCAGCCGATTTCCTGATTATCCGGTACAACTCGCGGTGGCTTTGATGTTCGCCATGGGACATGTTCAGCCTGAAAACATTCACGCCGGCCTTAATAAGTTTATAGATAACTTCGGGCGTATCTGAAGCCGGGCCTAGCGTGGCAATGATTTTTGTCTTGCGGCTCGATAGTTCGGGTATGTTGACATGGATTGGCATTTTATTGTCCTTATTGATTGTTTTATCAAATCCTGGCTCAGGTTTGTTTTGTCATCGCCAGGGTCCCGTTTTAAACTGCGCATTTATTCCTGTAATAACCCCAATATCCGCATTTCTAAATCGGGATAAGCGCCAAATGCGCAATCCCTGAGTATGCCTTGCTTATCCACCAGGATATGCGAGGGTGTGCCTTTTAACTCGAAACGTTCAAATGTTTCTGCGTGATAATCAAGCGACTGAAAATAATGCTGCACTTGCTGCCTGATCTGTTGTTGATCGGCTTCCGGCCGCTGTTCGAAATTTGGGATGCGGTCTTTGATAAAGCTTGCGATAACGTCATCGCTCACTTCATGTCGGCGTTTGTTTAAACGGTCCATCGCCAGAGGGAACGGAATGGGATAGGGCAGGCGGCCTGCGTTTAGCCGGCCTTGTTGACTTAACACACGTAGCGTTTCGCCTACCACTTCGCCGTTTTCAACCAGACGGGTTAGATTTTCCAGATTGTTTTTATCAAAATCCTCAAACGCAGTGGCGACGCCCAATATCGCCAAGCCGTTTTCTGAGTACTTGCGAAATAAATCTACCGCTTGAGGCAAAGCGTATAAAAAACAGCCCGGGCAATTTACCTGAAATACCTCGACCAGCACAACTTGGCCTAATAAGCGGTCGAAATTTGACTCAGCTCCTTGAACCCAGTCGGAAACGGATAATAACGGGGCTTTTTGGCCTAGTTGCGCTTTCATCTTGAAATCGCTAGATAGCCAGAGCCCGGATTAATTCAAGCTGCGCATCATTAGACTCATTTTTTCCTTCCAAACATGCAGACAAGGGAACCATTTCAATTTCGCCTTTATTAAAAGCAGTCACATGAGCCCGTAATCCTTGATGAAGGCCTCGTACCGCGGCATAACCCATATTCGAAGCAATCAGGCGATCCGTTGCGGTAGGGCTGCCGCCGCGTTGGATATGTCCCAAAATGCAGGCGTGGACGCTAAGGTTGTATTGCTTCATAAGCGTGTCTTTAATTTCGTAGGATAAACCGGCTTTTTCGCCTTCGGCGACGATAATAATCGATGATGTTTTACCCCGCTCCGTGCCTTTGTTGATACCGTTGACGATTTTTTCGTAATCAACGGTCTGGTTTGACAGGACAACATGCTCTGCGCCGGTGCATACGCCGACTTGCAGGGCAATGAAAGACGATTTGCGGCCCATGACTTCGACCAGGAAAGTTCGCGCATGCGCCGAAGCGGTATCCCTGATGTTGTCTACCGCGTTGACGGCGGTCTGTACTGCGGTATTGAAACCGATCGTGTATTCGGTGCCGGAAATATCGTTATCAATGGTGCCGGGAATGCCGATTACCGGAATGCCGTGTTCCTGATGCAGCGTCATCGCACCGGCGAAAGAACCGTTGCCGCCTATCACAACCAAGCCTTCAATATGTTTCCTGGCTAGAATATGTGCGGCCTCCTGCCTGATTTCAGGGGTATGAAACTCAAGGCAACGCGATGTGTCGAGAATGGTTCCGCCGCGCTGGATGATATTGCCGACCGACGACAGGCTGAGCTTATGGATATTGCCCTCAAGCAAGCCTGAATAACCTTTATAAATACCGTAAACGTCAATGCCGAGGCCTATAGCCGTTCTGACTACCGATCGTACCGCCGAGTTCATGCCCGGACTATCGCCGCCGCTGCACAGTACAGCCAAAGATTTTATTGTTTTTGTATTAGCTTCCATCGTTTCCGGTCACTGCTGGGTGGTTTATGTTGCGCCTATTGTAGTTCATTTAGGGTAATCTACAGAGAGGGCTCCATCTTAATGATTTTGGTATCAGGATGATATCTTTCGGCGACCTATCTCAATTTAAAAATAAATTTTTTACGGTCATTGTCGTCAGCTCGATCTTTACCGGATTTCATTTCGGTTGTTGGGTTCTATCCTTAAAATTATGCTGATGAGGCACTACCGGCGGATAAGCAGGGAATGATTGAAAAAGAGGGAAAGCAGGAACCGATTGATAAGTCGGGTAATAGGAAGGAAACTGATATTGCAATGGTCCCGACATATTTTGCCGTTCCAGTGCATCTGCCTGCCGCTTTGCTTCATAGGCTTGCTGTTGTTGATATTCCGCGCTTCTTTGCAACGCCTCGATAGACGCTTTTCTGTCCTGTTCGGCTTGAAGTTCTTTTTCGGTCTCGGCTCTTTCCGCTTCCCGTTTTGCAAAATCTTCCTCCCAGGCCTTTAGCTTTGCGGCTTCTTCGGCAACTTTGCGCGGATCAACTTTCTGAATCTCAATTTTTTTCTGTTTTACAGCGGATTCGCATGGCGTAGATTGGTAAACCGTTTTACCCGATTTAAGCTGGCATTTGAAAACCTCAGCTTGGGCTGACGCAGTGAGTAGGATCAATAGAATAAAAAATATTTTTTTCATAATTGAATACCCGATCAGTGTGCTTTAAAAGGATGATACAAATAATCCCGATTATTTCGCAATATTGGGAACGCAAGCTCGATTTCATATAAATGGCTTTATTTCAAGTTGCGGCACTTTGTTGAGCCAAAGCCCATCGTACATGCTCCCTAACCATATCGGAGTCATGATCGAGCATAGGCTTTAAAGCATCGATAATAAGCGCCGAGGCAGGCGCATTGCCCAGAGCCACGGCGATATTCCTGAGCCAGCGCTGATGGCCGATTCTGCGTATTGCCGAACCTTCGGTTTTTGCCAGAAATTCCGCTTCAGTCCAAGCGAATACCTCAAGTAATTGTTGAGTATTGAGCCGATGCCTGGGATTGAAATCTTGTTCGCCGGTTATTTTGGCAAAACGGTTCCACGGGCAGATGATCTGGCAATCGTCGCAGCCATAGATGCGGTTGCCGATCAGCGGCCTTAAGTTCTCCGGAATCGAGCCGTGCAGTTCGATAGTCAGGTAGGATACGCAACGTCTGGCATCGACTTGATAAGGTGCAATAATGGCCTGGGTCGGGCAAATATCCAGGCAGGCGCGGCAGTCGCCGCAATGGGCTGTGGCAGGGTTGTCGATGGGTAGCGGCAGATTAATGAACAGCTCGCCCAGAAAAAACCATGATCCGGCTTTGCGGTTAATGACATTGGAATGCTTGCCTATCCAGCCTAAACCTGCTTTTTCGGCCAAGGCTTTTTCCAGAACCGGGGCGCTGTCGACAAAAGCCCGCATGGCGTCCGGGAGCAGGGAGCCGGTTTCGGATTGAATCTTGTCGGCCAGTTTTTGCAGGCGGTTGCGCATCAGTTTGTGATAGTCGCGTCCTAAAGCATAGCGGGAAATATAGGCGGAAGTTGGATCAGCCAAAGATTGATTCATTGCAGCGGTCGATTCGGTCTGGTAATCCATGCGCACCGAAATAATACGCATAGTGCCCGGATGCAATAGTTCGGGCCTACTGCGTTTAAGGCCGTGGCGCTGCATATAGTCCATTTCACCGTGGAAATTATTGTCCAACCAGTTTTGCAGATGAGTTTCCGCCTCAGGCAAAGCAGTGTCGGTGATGCCGACTTGTTGAAAGCCTAGTTCTTGCCCCCACTGTTTAATTTGCACGGCGAGGCTGGCCATTTTTTGACTGCTTATGTCCATAGCTGATGACAGGATATAATGTGTTTATTAAGTAAGGAGGAACGACATCACAATACCATGCAAAATTTACCAATAAAACTCTATCGCGCTGGACAGGTCAGGGAACTGGATCGAATCGCTATTCAAAAACGCGGTATCCCCGGTTTTGAGTTAATGAGCAGGGCGGGGCATGAGGTTTTCTTACGCCTGAAAAAGCAATGGCCTGATGCCCGGTCTGTGGCGGTGTTTTGCGGCTCCGGCAATAATGCAGGCGATGGCTATATTATTGCCGGGCTGGCAATGGACGCGGGTTTAAACGTGTGCGTTTATACAGTTTCAGAGCCTGAGAAGCTCAAAGGCGACGCATTGACGGCATATCGACATTACAACGGCGCTGTTATTCCGTTTCAGGCCGAGCAGGTTATCAATGCCGATGTGCTGGTTGACGCGTTGTTGGGTACCGGGCTGGATAGGCCGGTAGCCGGGCTTTACGCGGAGGCTATACAGACCATTAATGCCCATTCGGCCCCGGTCATTGCCGTGGATATTCCATCCGGTTTAAATGCCGATACCGGCAACGTAATGGGTTGCGCGGTAAAAGCCGATTGTACGATTACGTTTATCGGCTTGAAGCAAGGCTTGTTTACCGGACAGGCGGCCGAATATTGCGGCGGGATTTTTTATGCTCAACTGGGCGTGCCTGATGATGTGTATAAAGGCCTTGAAGCTAGTGCGACACGAGTCGTCAAAGTGCCGTTGCCGCGTCGTAGCCGTGATGCACATAAAGGTAACTGCGGTCATGTGCTGATAGTAGGCGGTGAGCTAGGCTACTCCGGAGCCGTCAGGATGGCAGGCGAGGCGGCTTTGCGCGTGGGAGCCGGTTTGGTCACTATAGCAACACGGGCTGGGCATTCCGGGCTGATGAACCTGAACAGGCCCGAGTTAATGTGTCATGGCGTGGAAACTCCGGAACAGTTGATCACGTTGCTGGCAAAAGTCGATGTTGTTGTTGTAGGGCCTGGATTAGGGCAAAGCGATTGGGCAAAAGCCTTATTTAATGCTGTGATAAGTGCTGGGAAACGCATGGTAATCGATGCGGACGGTTTGAATCTTTTAGCCTCCGCACAGACAACAAAGCCGGACTGGATTTTAACGCCGCATCCCGGCGAAGCGGCACGGCTATTAAAATGTTCTACTGCTGATATACAACAAGACCGGTTTGCGGCTGCCTTATCGCTTCAGGCCGGTTATGGCGGAGTTGCCGTTCTTAAAGGTGCAGGGACTTTGATTGCATCCGGGCGTCAGCTTGTGGTTTCCAACACCGGCAATCCAGGCATGGCATCCGGCGGTATGGGCGACGTACTTAGCGGTGTGATTGCCGGTTTGCTGGCCCAGGGTTTATCTATGCAGGATGCGGCGCAACAAGGAGTTTATAATCATGGTCTGGCGGCGGATTTGGCCGTAGAAAAAGACGGGGAAAGAGGCTTGCTGGCCAGTGATTTAATGCCTTATCTTAGACAATTGGTAAATTAATGAAGACATATTTAAAGGACACAGACGCGACCGAGCAGTTTGGTGCGAAGCTTTGGGCAGAGTTGCCGTCAAAATGTCTGATATTCTTGCACGGTGATCTGGGCGCAGGAAAAACAACGCTGGTCAGAGGATTTCTCAGGGCGGCAGGTTACACCGGGGCGGTTAAAAGTCCAACCTATACGTTGGTCGAAGAATATACGATAGACGGTCGCAAGATATTTCATTTTGATTTATATCGGGTTTCGGATCCCGAAGAGCTGGAATGGATAGGCATAAGAGATTATTTCGACCAGGATTGCATCTGCTTTATCGAGTGGCCCGATATGGGCAAAGGCTTTCTACCCGAACCGGATAGGATCATCAGTTTGGCTACGGATGGAGTCGGTCGATCAGTAGAAATACTTATTACCCCTTAAATGTTGAAAATAGTTATAAAACCACCCTACAAAAACAATTACATACTGCTATAATCTAAACCAGATTATCACTTTGTGAGTTGCGCCGATGGGAAATTATTGGAAGGTCTTGTTTATTATTGGATTACAGTTTTTAGCTGTACCCGGTTATGCGGAGCAGATCAATATTAGTGCATTGCGTTATTGGAATACGCCTGATCAAACGCAAATGCTGTTTGATGTGACATCCTCACCCGAACACCGGGTTTTTTTGATGAATAATCCGTCGCGCTTAGTGATTGACATGCGCAACACCAACGTAAAGCAGGGATTAAGCCAGCCGGCGCCGTCTCACCCGCTGTTTTCCCAAGTACGTGTTGCAGCAAAAAATAAAACCGATATAAGAATTGTAGTTGATTTAAAAAGAGATATTAGCCCTCAAAGCATGTCATTAAGAACCAATACCATGAGTAGCCATGGTCATCGCTTGGTTATCGAATTATTGGACAAAGGATCGAATACATCTGCAAAAGTTGCAGAGAAGGCGGAGATTAAAACGACGGGCGATAAAACGGCTACTGCCAAAATGGTCGACAGCAAATCCAATACAGAAAAATCCGTTAAAGAATCCCCAAAAATAGCTACCAGAAAAGTTACGGCCAGTCCGGTTGAATCAACAAAAGTTGCCAAACGAGACAAAGATATAGTTATTGCTGTTGATGCTGGACACGGTGGCGACGATCCCGGTGCTCATGGACAAAATGGTACCGAGGAAAAAAAGATCACTCTTGCTATTGCCAAGAAACTTGCAGATTTAATCAATCAACAGCCTGGAATGAAGGCTGTTTTGGTTCGCAAGGGCGACTATTATGTGGACCTTAGAAAAAGAATGCAAATTGCCCGAGCAGCCAAGGCCGATTTGTTTATTTCAATTCACGCCGATGCTTTTCAGAATTCAACAGTTAAAGGCGCTTCGGTGTTTACTTTATCTAACAAGGGGGCAACCAGCGAGGCCGCGCGATGGTTGGCGGATAGCGAGAACGCATCGGACTTGGTTGGCGGTGTCAGCCTTAATGATAAAGAAGATGTGTTGGCTTCGGTATTGCTGGATTTATCGCAGACCGCTACGCAAGATGCGAGTGTGAATGTGGCCAGGAAAGTGTTGAGAAATTTTGAACAGATCGGTGAGTTGCATTACGCCTCAGTGCAAAAAGCCGGATTTTTGGTGTTGAAGTCGCCTGATGTGCCGTCTATTCTGGTAGAAACGGCATTTATCTCCAATCCGTCGGAAGAGCTTAAGTTAGTTAATACCGCACACCAGGCGAAAATAGCCGGTGCTATTTTTAATGGCGTGCGAAGTTATTTCAGTAAAGATATTCCTACGGAAAGCAAGGTGGCGGCTTTAGAAATGTGATATAGGGCGATTTTGCAGAGGCGGCAGATTGTCGCGTTCCGTAACGAAGTATGATTAATTACTTCCAGTCATATAAAATACGTGTTTTGCTTTAGGTCTGTTGATGCGTATTCATTCACTTCCCACTCAACTTGTTAATCAGATTGCCGCAGGCGAAGTAGTCGAAAGACCGTCGTCCGTAGTTAAAGAGCTGGTTGAGAATTGTTTTGACGCGGGTGCCAGTCAAGTCAGTATCGAGATAGAGCAGGGTGGCGCTCGGTTGATAAAAATCAGGGATAACGGCTGCGGCATCGTCAAAGAAGACTTGCCGTTGGCCTTGTCCCGGCATGCAACCAGCAAGATTGCCAGCTTAAAAGATCTGGAACAGGTGGTCAGCATGGGTTTTCGCGGTGAAGCGTTGCCGAGCATCAGTTCTGTTTCGAGGCTCACACTGATTTCACGCATCAGCGATGCCGATTGCGCTTGGCGAGTTAATGCTGACGGCTCCGAGCAGGATTTTGATCCGCAACCCGATCCGCATCCGCAAGGCACCACGGTTGATGTGCGTGACTTGTTTTACAACACTCCTGCCAGACGCAAATTTTTAAAAACCGAAAAGACCGAGTTTTCGCATATAGAAACTTTAATTCAACGTATGGCGTTGAGCCGTTTTGATATAGGTTTTACCCTCTCACATAATCAAAAAGAAATATTCAACCTGAAGCCTGCGATCACGGACGCTGAGCAGGAGCAAAGAGTTGCCGGTATTTGCGGTTCGGCTTTTATTGAGAATTCGGTAAAAATCGATTTTGCGGCATCAAGTCTGCAATTAACCGGCTGGGTCGGCTTGCCGACCTTTTCGCGCAGTCAACAGGATATGCAGTTTTTCTATGTCAACGGCAGATTGGTCAGGGATAAGCTGGTGTCTCATGCTGTCAAACAGGCCTATCAAGATGTTTTGTTTCATGGGCGGCATCCGGTTTTTGTCTTGTACCTGACGCTCGACCCTTCATTGGTCGATGTCAACGCCCATCCGGCAAAGCTTGAAGTCAGGTTCAGGGAAGGCCGTCTGGTGCATGATTTCCTGTTCTCGGCGCTGCATCGTTCGCTCGCCGATTTAAGGCCTGGGCACAATGTTCGACCTGTAGGCTGGGTTAGCGATAGCGTAACCCAGCAATCTGAACCCGAATCGTTGCCGCAGACACCATCCGCTTCGGACGTAAAACCAAACAATGTGGTTTGGCTAAACGATAGTGAAGCCACGCAATCAAAGCCTGACTTTGGCGCTAAACCGACGTACAACTCAAGGCCGCCACAGCAAGCATCACTGCCTCTGCATGTAGAAGAAGCCATACAAGCTTATGCGTCGTTGTATCCAAAAACCGAGCAAATATTACAACCGACGCAATCGGAAGTAAGGCCTTTAGGCCAAGCGATTGCGCATCTGCATAATATTTACATTTTGTCAGAAACCCCCAACGGTATCATCCTGGTCGATGCGCATGCCGCGCATGAAAGGGTCACTTATGAGCGCTTAAAGCAACAATACCAAAATGGCGCGGTGCCCAGTCAGCCCTTATTGTTGCCGATTAAGATAAAGGTCAGCGTTGCGGAAGCGGATTTGGCCGAAGATGAGCATGAGTTTTTTAATACATTGGGATTTGAAATCAATCGTGCCGGGCCGGAAACCATTGTTCTGCGTTCAATACCGGTTTTATTGGGCAATAACGATATGGAAACCCTGATTCGCGATGTGCTGGCGGACCTAACCGAGCATGGCATGAGTCAGCGTATTCAGGAAAAAACCAATGAAATATTAGCTACGGTCGCCTGCCATGGTGCTGTGCGCGCGCATCGCCGCCTGACCATCGACGAAATGAACGCCTTGCTGCGGGACATGGAGAAAACCGAAAGAATAGGGCAATGCAACCATGGCAGACCCACTTGGGTAGAATTATCGACTAATGAGCTCGATAAATTCTTTCTGCGCGGCCAATAAACTTATACTCTTGTAAGCGAGATCTTTTAGTCGCCGCTTCTATAATAAAATTATTTCAAATATGTTAGATAGACCGAATCCCCCCGCTATTTTTCTGATGGGTCCCACTGCCTCGGGAAAGACAGCTTTATCCGTGCAGCTCGCTCAAGCGCTTAACGGCGAGATTATCAGTGTTGATTCAGCTCTTGTCTTTAAAGGCATGGATATAGGCACGGCTAAACCCACGCAGGAAGAAAGAGGCGGTATTCCGCATCATTTGATAGATATACTCGACCCCGCAGAATCTTTCTCTACCGGTCAGTTCAGGAAGCAAGCGTTGGCCTTAATGGACGATATAACCCGAAACGGAAAAATCCCGATACTGGTCGGCGGCACGATGTTGTATTTTAATGTCCTGAATAGTGGTCTTGCAGTATTGCCAGAGGCCGACCCTGTCATCAGGGCAAAACTCGACCAGGATTTGGAGCAATTAGGCAAAGAAGCGCTGCACCAGCGATTGGCCGACATAGATCCCGAATCGGCGGCGAGAATTCACCCGAATGATCCTCAGCGCGTACAACGGGCTTTAGAAGTCTATGAAATCAGCGGCAAGCCGTTAACGTCTTTTTTTACGGCAGCTCAGACGCAAGATATTCCCTATCAAAAAATAAAATTGATTATTGCCCCGCAAGACCGGGTTGTATTGCACGACATAATCGCTTGGAGGTTTAAACAAATGCTGGAGCAGGGATTTATTGATGAAGTGGAAGCGCTTTATAATCGCAGGGATTTGACCGGAAAAATGCCGTCGATCAGGGCTGTCGGCTATAGGCAGGCTTGGTCTTATCTACAGGGTGAGTACGACTTCGAAACCATGATAGACAAAGCCATTATCGCCACCCGGCAACTGGCTAAGCGTCAGTTTACTTGGTTGCGTAAGGAAATCGATGCAGCAAGTTTCCAGACCGGTCAGCCAGATTTATTAGCAAAGGTGTTGGAAGAAGTTAATAATAAAACGAAGAAAATGAGAGCATAGGATGTAAAAGGCTCCGGGCTAGCCCTGTGTATGAAAATCCTATTTTGAGTTTTGCATAATAATTTAACGCTAGTCGATCAAAATCATTAATCAGAACTTGCATTGACGGGATTAGCTAAAGCTAACTATACGCTGTATACAATCGATACGCTTAAATTAAGCGAACACTCAAACAATAAGTTTAAGAAAACTCTTTATTATGAGGTTAACTAAAAATGAGCTTGATCCAAAAATCATCGACTTTTGGATCAAGATTATGAGTTTGTTACGCTGGGGTCACATTCTCGGCTTGCGGACCTTTTTGGCCTTGGGTCACTTCCATAGTAACTTTTTGGCCTTCCCTTAAGGTCTTGCGACCGGAGCCGTTAATTGCACTATGGTGAACAAAAACATCTTTTCCACCTTCTTGTTCAATAAATCCAAAACCTTTTTCATCATTGAACCACTTAACGGTACCTACAACTTGCTCTGACATATCACACTCTTACTTAAAAAAATTCGCCAATTTTTGTCGGCGTTACAAATCCCAGCTTTATAACAAAGCCGGCTCAAACTTTTAACTGTGGCAGATAATAGCATTAAAAATGTGAGCAGGGCAAAATATTTCAACTAGGTTCAAAGATAATTCCATCACAACCATAATACTAAAACCAAAAAAGCTTTAAGCGAGAGGGAGTTATTGCAAAACTTATTTGGTTTATTAATGCGATATAGTGAGGTGAAAGGCGTTAAGTGGTCTTTAATCTAAATTATAAGTTGCGGTAAGCGCCTTGAAAATACAAAAGCGGTTCTCCCGCCCGACAAACGCTGTTTTGTACCTCGCCAATTATGATCCAGTGCGTACCGGCGTGAATTTTTTCTACGACTTTGCATTCTAAAGACATGATGCTGTTGTCCAAAATAGGGGAACCGGTAATACCTGGTGTCCATGGTGTATTTTCAAACCGTTGCTTTTGACTACTGCCGCCGGCAAATTGGTTGGACACATCTTGTTGAGTTGAATTTAAAACGTTAACAGCGAAGCAGTGGCTTTCCTGAATTCCGGTGCCGGTGTCAGCAGATTCATTAATACAAACCAATATTTGTGGTGGACTAACTGAAACGCTTGAAAATGCGGTTACTGTCATTCCTTGAAGACCGAATTTTTCAGAATTTGTCGTAACAACGGTGACACCGCTGGCCCATAGTTGCATAGCCTTTTTAAAATCATCAACGCCAACAGTCATTAATTTCCCCCGATTATTTGTTATTTAGGATATAGCCTCTTTTTGACTTAAAGGGTAAAAAGTAGGCGTTTTTTAAGTTATTGATGTTTTATGATACATCACAGGCACAGACTTGTTAAATAATCGAGAAAATGGTTCTTCGGTTTTCAAAAAATGAGGTTCATTGTCCGGATAGTTTTATTAAGATATTAACCCGCCGATTTTTTTCTCTTCCTTCTTGCGTTGAATTATCGGCAATAGGCATGGTATCGGCGTAAGTGATAGCACGCAAACGGTTACTGTCTAGTTGTTGCAAGACAAGAAAGTGTAAAACGCTAGTTGCTCTCGACGCTCCCAGTTCCCAGTTGGAAGTAAACTGGGGCGTTTTGATCGGGATATTGTCTGTATGTCCTTCAATCAGAACGAGGCCTACAGATTGTTTTAATAAGGGTACAAGACGCTTTAGTAAAGCTCCGCCGGAGGCTGTTAGACCAGCTTCTGAAGATTTAAACAGTACTTTGTCCTGAATTTCAAGCTGTGTATAACCTTGGGCAACTTTTATGTTAACGATTTTATTAAGACCAAATTCATCAATTGCTTTTATTAATTGTTGTTGTAACTTGTTTTCTTCCGTTGAGTTGACCGCAGCCTGATTGGTGTCGGTCGAATTAACAACTGTTTCGGGCGTAGCTTTAATTTCTGTTGCAGTAGGGGTCATGCTGTTGGTTTTTGTGGGGTCAGCTTTAATGTTAGATATGTCGGAGGGGATTTCGACTTTATGCTCGTTAGGTGTGGCTTGTTGTACGGATTCATTTTTAACAACAACAGGCGGCGGACAATTTATGACAGCAGCTGGGGTAGCGGGAGGGCATATAGCGGCGGGTGCTTTCTTAGATTTGGCTGTTTGTTGCTGTTCCGTATTTATATCGCTTACAGTAATTAATGTGATTACCAGCATAACGATCAGCACAAATACGTCAAGATAGGTTAATAGCCAGTTTTGTGAGTTGCGTGTGCTCGGTTGGGCAAGTAAATCCTCTAAAGACAGAGAGGATTGTAATTTTAAAAATGGATCTTTACTCATCGCAGTGTTTGATCGGCTTGTTGAGAGTTATATGTAGACTCGATTAAAAAGGCTTGCCTCTTTAATCTTTTAATTCATTGTCATAGTGCATAATGAATGACTTGAGTGTCTCTCGGATAAATGACGGACTGCGACGATCTGCTATCAGCGTAATGCCTTCCATGACCATGCTCATGATCATAATGCGTTGTTCAGTGCGTCTTTCCAATTTTATAGCAATAGGATTAAAGATAAGATTAGCCATGATCAGGCCGTAAAAGGTTGTAATTAGGGCGGTGCCCATGCTGTAGCTTATGCCTGCTATATCTTTAAGTTCAATGATTTGTAGCATGTTTATCATGGCTATCAGGGTGCCGAGCATGCCAAATGCAGGGGAATATGCGGCTAAGCTATAAAATATATTCGCTTCGGCTTTTTCTTTTGCCCTTAAACGAGCAATACGCCATTTAAGTAACGACAAAATATCTTCTACCGGCGTATGGTCTACGACAAGCTGAAAGCCTGTTTTTAAATAGGGGTTATTGATATTATCGATAATGTTTTCTATTGCAAGCTTGTCCTTGTTAAACCACATTTGAGAAACTGCGATAATTTCGTTAGCTTCCCTTTGTGGATTTAAGCTTTCATAAAAGAAAATAAGCTTAAGTGATTTCAAGCTATGTTTGATATCTCTTAAAGGGTAGCTTAAAAAAATAGCGGCAATGGTACCGCCAATGACAATCACAAGTCCTGTTGGATTCATGAATGAAAGCGGATCATTTGCAGCGAATATAATAATAAAAATGAATAACATGATGCTTAGCAAAATACCTAAGGCTGTTGAGTAATTCACTTTTTTTGGCAACGCTTTTATCAATGGCTTGTTGAATTTCATTTTAGAAAAATATCGGAACATGCTGATTATGTGGATGTTGATGACTTGCTGTTTAATAAAATCATATTACATCAATACAGGTAAATCTACTTATGTATAAATACGGATATATAATGTATATTAGCAAGCTTTGAAAGTAGTAATGTGACAGTTTTTTGTAACTGGCTGTTTTATAATTAACCGATAAAGGGATGAAAAAAGTTATGATTAGTGTTCTGCTTGTTGATGATCATGAGCTTGTTCGAACCGGGATTGAATCATTATTGAATGATGCTGAAGATATTACGGTTGTCGGTGTCGCTAAATCGGGTGAAGAAGCTGTTGATACAGTTGTTGCCCTGTTACCAGATGTTGTATTAATGGATGTTAACATGCCAGGGATCGGTGGTGTAGAAGCTTGTCGTAGAATCCTGCAGCAGAATGCTGAAGTCAAAATCATTGCGATATCCGTTCACAACGACGGCCCTATTCCCCATCAATTACTCAAGCTTGGTGTGTTAGGCTTTATTTCTAAGGGATCTCCGGTAGATGAGATGGTTCATGCAATTCGGAAAGTAATGGAGGGTAAGCGTTATTTGTGTTCCGAAGTCGCTAATAACCTGGCTTTCCAAGGCTTGCCTGGAAGTAATGAATCGCCATTTGCATTGCTTTCCCAGAGAGAAGCGGAAGTTGTTACTCTAATTCTTCAGGGAAAAACTATCAAGGAAATGTCGGAAATGTTGGTTTTGAGTGACAAGACAGTCAACACTTACCGTTATCGTCTTTACGGCAAGCTGCATGTAAAAAATGATGTTGAATTAATCCGCCTGGCGATTAAATTCAGCTATATTGATAATGCCTTGATTTAACAAGGAAGGAGAGGTTCAGATTCCCACATTAGATTGCGGAAACCTGAATCGGAAATGAAGTTTGACTTCACACGGGCGTATTATCTTAGTTCACTCCAGAACCGAACTGCATTTCCCTGGCTTTGTTAAATGCATATCTAAAGTCAATAAACAGAGGCTGTCCAGGCCCCAACATCGCTTTTAATAACTCATGTTGGAGTTGAAACTTAACATTTCCGATTGCTAAAGCGCCAATACCTACTGCGCCTTGCGCGTTAACTGCATGGATCAATGGCGCGCCACAATCATTATTTTTGACACCCTCTATACCGAAAGGTGGAACGGCATTAACATCGCCGGCCACTTTCAGTTGTGTCGCCCCTTTTAATACGCCTGCACTTAAAACCTGAATGCCCGCTTTGGCTGTGCAGAAAATAATATCAGCATTGGCCACCAGTCGTGTTTTGTCTGCCTCAGAATGAGCCAAGGCTCCTTTAAGCGTGCAATTAAAACGACGATTGTATGCTTTAGACACATCCATAGCTGTATCAGCTGATAAGTGGTCGGTTAATGTCACATCCGCGCCGGCTAATGAAGCAATAACACCCGTAGCGATACCTACAGGACCTGTTCCGCCAAAAATTACAATTGAGCAGTCCTTCAGTTCTTTTTTATGTTTTGTTTTCAGTTCTTTCTCAGCGCAAGTAACTAGCGCCGCAGCCGTAGTAAAAGCGCCGCTGGGGTCAGCAAAAACTGAGATTTCAAAAGGCGAAACCATGGCTTGTTTGCTTGTGTTCAGCATGTCCATGGCTAGGCCCAAATCACGGCCGCCAATAAAAATTCCGGTACGTTTAACACCCGATGGACTGCGCGAAAAAGTAGCATCTTGAGTAAGCCCATAAACACTATCCAATTTGACGTTGTTATAGGGAATAAGCACGTCAAATCCTGCATCCAGAGCCATGTTAATGTCGAATGGACTATTGTTCGGCATGGGGTCAAGCATATGAAGAATGCTGCGTTTTGCCATTAGAGTTCCTTGTTTATTATGCAGATTAATCCGAAAATTTAGACTCAAGAGTTTGATTTAATATATTCTCTTGCGGTTTCAAAAGCATGTTCGAAATGCAGATAAACAGGCTTGTCGGTATTGATCATGTTTTTCAACAAGAGAACCTGAGTCTGGAATTTAATGTTACCGATTGCCATGGCGCCCAAGCCGACAGCGCCGCTTTTTGAGCCTTCAATCAGTGTGCCGTTATGGAAAGCGTCAACACCTGCGATACCTGCCGGCGGTACGGCATTTGCGTCGGCAGCCACTTTGAGTTGCGAGGCCGATGCGATAAGTTCTGCGCTTAATAATTCAATACCTGCGGCGCCGGTTGCAAAGACAACATCGGCTGTTTTGATGTATTCCGCTTTATCCGCATCTGCGCCGGCTTCAATAGTGATTTTACCTTCGCCAAATTCAATGTTGCACATGTTGGCAATAGCTTGAGCTTTATCGAGTTGACGGCCGATGAGTTTGACGTGTGCTCCGTTTTGAGCGGCGATTACTGCGACCACTTGGCCGACAGGGCCGGTTCCACCCAATACCAGAATATTTTTTCCTTCCAGGGTCGTGTCGAATTTGGTCATTAATTCACGTTCAACAGCAGCAACCATACCGGCCGCTGTGGTAAAAGCTCCGCTAGGGTCAGCAAAGACGGACACTTCAAAAGGTGCGAACATTGAACGTTTGGCCGTGTTCAGCATATCCATGGCCTGTTTTGTATCACGCCCGCCGATGAATATCCCTGTACGTTTTAGATTTTTAGGGCTGCGGGAAAAAATAGCGTCCTGCACTAAGCCTTGAACTTCACTGGGCTCAACATTGATATAGGGTAATGCGGAAACCCAGCCTGCATCCAATGCCATGTTGACATCAAATGGGCTAAGATTTTTAGCTGTGGTTAGCATATGTAAAATGAATGGCTTTTCCATGGTATCTCCTTTATTTATTTATCCGACAAGTATAAAAGAAAACACCTCAGAATAAAAATACCCTTGCATATTTGAGTTTTAAACCAATGTTGAACCTGTGTATTATTGAAATGGTTTTATGTTTTTGGGGTTGCAATGCATATTGTTTTAGTTAAAAGTTGGTGCACATGAATGACTCAAAAGATCGGCAACGACGCAAAGCTTATGATGCGCGCAATCGACAAGTCGATAAGGATGCTATGAGTCTGATCATTTGCGAACAATTTGTAGCGCAACCGGCTTACCGGCAGGCCAAAATGGTGCTGTGGTATATCCATTGCCGTTCGGAAGTAAGAACTCAAGCGGCATTATTAAGCGAACTGGAAGCCGGTAAGCAGGTAGTTATTCCATACTGCACTAAAGATCAACAAGGAGACAATAAATTGGGTTTATGGCGGTTGGAGGATTTTGCAGAATTGGTTCCGGGAACATGGGGAATTTTAGAGCCGCCCAAACAACGATGGGGCGAGTTGGGGAAAGAAGTTGCCCCGGAACAGCTCGATTGCATCATGGCGCCGGGTGTAGCATTTGATCGGAATGGGGGGCGTTTGGGTAATGGAGCCGGTTATTATGACCGTTTATTGAAGAGTGTCAGAACCGACGCCACATTAATCGGCGTTTGTTTTGAATCGCAGCTGGTTGAGCAAGTCGCTATGGATGCTCATGATGTGGTTATGGATATGGTCATGACGGAAAAAACGATTTATGCCGGTAAAGGACGGCAGTTTTTTAACTGATGGATTTTCAAGTACTGAAAGACAGTATCTATTCCTCTCCGGCTTTTGTTTTCGATGAAATAGAGATCACCAAAACCCTGGAAACGCTAGCCGAGCTGAGAGTCCAATGCGGCTGCAAGGTTTTATATTCGATAAAATCATTGCCTTTTTCAGCCGTCATGGACATCGCGAAACCTTTTGTGGATGGTTTTTCAGTCAGTTCCTTATTTGAAGCGCGGCTGGCCGATGAGATGCTTCGACAGGATCCAACACAGGTTTTGGCAGGTCAGGGCAGCATTCACTTGACCACGCCCGGTATAAGGCACGATGAGCTGGATGAATTAAGCTTGTTGTGTTCGCACATTAGCTTTAATTCCTTGACCCAATATCAACGGTATTCAGAGGCGGTCGGGGCGCAGTTTTCAATCGGCTTAAGAGTGAACCCAAAGTTGTCTTTTCTGCATGACGAGCGCTTCGATCCTTGTCGCCAATATTCAAAGTTGGGCGTGGCTATTGATGAATTGAGTGGCTCGATTTGCCTGGATCAAATTGAAGGATTGCATGTTCACAACATATTTTCCGCAACAGACTTCAGCCCACTTATTAAAACTATCGAAAAGCTTCAGCAATATTTGGGGCCAGGATTGGCTCAACTTGAATGGCTGAATATCGGTGGCGGCTACTTGTTTGGTCAAATTGATGATCATCGCCCATTTGTTGAGCTGGTCAATAAACTAACTCATGATTTTGGCCTTGAGGTTTACATCGAACCGGGCAAAGCGATCGTAGGTCAAGCCGGATATTTAGTGGCGACTGTGCTTGATCGTTTTGTCAGCGACGGTGAAACCGTAGTCATACTGGATACCTCGGTCAACCATAATCCCGAAGTGTTTGAATACCAGCGTCAGCCTGAATTACATGAACATGACCCGAATGGACAATACACCGCTATCCTGGCCGGCTGCACCTGTCTGGCCGGCGATGTATTCGGTCAATACTGTTTTAAAGAACCTTTGGAAATAGGAGATAGAGTGGTTTTTAAAAATGTCGGCGCTTACACCCTGATTAAGGCGAATCGATTTAATGGCTATAACCTGCCGGATATTTACATGAGCAATTCCCTGCTGGTAAAAAAATTGAAACATTACGATTACCAGGATTATCGACAACAATGGCTGGTTGATTAAAGATCGGCGGTGTAAGGAACATTCATTTATTTACAACAAGGTAAAAAACATGAAAGCAATAACGATGACAGCAATCGGGAATCCTGACGTTCTGGAATTACACGATATTGACGAGCCGGAAATTTCTACAGCTACGCAAATTAAAGTCAGGCTGAAAGCCGCAGGTATCAACCCTGTCGATACTAAAGTCAGGCGTAACGGCTTGCTTTATGACAACCCCTTGCCCGCGGTATTGGGCTGTGATGGGGCAGGGGAGGTTATCGAAACAGGCAGTGCAGTCAGCCAGTTTAAATCGGGCGATAAAGTCTGGTTTTGTAATGGCGGGCTAGGCCGGGAACAGGGTAATTACGCCGAATACACGGTGCTTGATCAACGCTGGGTCAGCTTGATGCCAAAGACTTGTTCGTTTGTCGAGGCCGCCGCATTGCCGCTGGTGTTGATTACCGCATGGGGCGCACTGTACGATCGCGGCGGATTGCAAGCCAGGCAAACCGTGCTTATCCATGCCGGAGCCGGAGGTGTGGGACATGTAGCAATACAATTGGCAAAACTAAAAGGCGCGAGAGTTATTACTACGGTGAGTTCCGGGCAAAAGGCGGAGTTTGCCAAAGCGATGGGCGCCGATGAAGCGGTCATCTATACACAAAACGGTTTCGCCGATGCGGTTAATAAATTGACCGACGGCAAAGGCGCGGACCTGGTTTTCGATACAGTGGGCGCTGCGGTATTCAAAGAAAGTATTGCGGCAACAGCGCATTTCGGCCGCCTCGTAACCTTACTCGATCCGGGTGAATTGAGTCTGGCTGAAGCTCGAATGCGTAATTTATTGATAGGCTTTGAACTGATGTTAACCCCGATGTTGAGAGATTTACTTGACGTCAGGGATAAACACGTTGAAATCCTAAATCAATGCGCGGAATGGATTGATAAAGGGCTTTTAAAAACTCATATTAGCCAACAGTTTCCATTGGCAGAGGCTGCCAAAGCGCACCAATTGCTGGAAACCGGTCATAGCATCGGAAAAGTCGTATTAGTCTTATAGCGCTTTAGTTATGTAAATTGGAGCGAAAAATCTGCCTGTACAGGTCGTAAAGCGCTTACTTTGGGTGATTGCCGGTTTATAGTCTTAACTGCTTAATAACAGGAATTGAAATCATTAAACGGCTGAGGCGTCAGTTCTGTGAAATGGTTTAATTAAACCGGACACTTCTAAAGATAGATTTATAATGTCATCAGAGGTGGATATGAGTAATCAAAATAAACATAAACGGCCTAGTAGTCAGTCATATTGAAGCGAAGCGATAATTTGTGATATAGCTATTGGC
>NZ_DAIUEH010000023.1:0-82895 GCF_036845245.1 Methylobacter sp. | reverse complement strand
CAGAATATCGCCACCTAATCAAAATTGCTTGTACACCAGATTTGACTATATCTCACTTCAATCTTCCGGATGCAAGCATCATATTTTTTTGAACCGACGCCCTCTTTCAACGCCTCGGCAATTTCATACCCTAAGTGAACCAAGCCTACTCTGGGTTTTTTGGTCACGACACTGAACTTAATAGACTCTTCAATCAAGCTGCCTAATTTCCAGGCTTTACTTAAGGAAACACCTAACTCTGTCAATTTAAAGCCCAGCACTTGCTTCTCCGCTTCTTCGCGAGTGCAGTTCCCTTTATTTATTAAAGCTTGAATACGTTCTCCCTGCCCACCGCAAAAGCACCAGAAAGAAATACTGCCAATATGGTTAAGTAACGTGGCAATAAAAACTTCTTCCGGTGACGAATCGTTTGCCGCCATTGCTATGGACTTTACATGTACCGCAGCATGAATAGCCTGAGCTATTTCTTCATTGACCTGCTGCTTATTGGTCGACGATAGAATGCATTCCAAAAAAGAACAAACCAGCGTCAATTCACGAATAACTTCGGAACCAATCATGATAATGGCCCGCGACACAGTAACCATTTTTTGACGAGACGGATTGTAATGAGGAGTGTTACTAATTTTTAATAATTTAACCGTCAGGTTCGGATCCTGCAAAATAACAGATGCCAATTCCATGGCGCCTTTTCTATCATCACTTAAAATGTCATGAATACTTAACGCAGTATTGGAAAATATCGGCATTTCTTCATTGCACAATACATGTGTCCATTCATTAAGAGAATGGGGTTCCTCTATAATTTTTGGAGGGACAATTTCCATGTCCATTTCGATTAAACTAAGACTTAAAGGGTCGTTATTCGATGTCATTTGTTTTTTATAAAAAATACCTAACTTTAAGCCTTGTCAAAGCAATCGACATTGACTCGTGCTGACAAAACGATTTTGTTGATTCCGGTCATTAATACTTCATAACAAGATTTCATGGCTCTACAATCATTATTGCTTTAAATAATTGTTTAAGAAGTCTTTCCAGGTAACAATGCCCAAAATGATCTTGTCGTCACCGACAACAGGCAGACAGGATATATCCGCATCCAGCATTTTTCGTACGGCAATATTGCAATCAGTTGTTGGTGTCACGGTATCAATCTGACGCGACATGATCTGGTGGGCGCGTTTTTTTAAGGTTTCCATATCACGCAAAGTTTCAGCAGCCGTATGAATATAAGGACTTAAGGCTTTCAATAAATCACGGTCTGAAATAACACCGGCAAAAGTGTTGTCAGATTCATTTTCAACCAATAGATGATGGAAATAGACATGATCAAAAATATCCTTGATCTCCAGTAGCTCTGTATCCATGTTAACCGTAACCGGATTAACGGTCATAATATCAGCAACAATCATAATCTGAATCCCCTGCGTCCAATTGAACATTTTACAATAACATATCAGCAAATGTAGCTGTTTTTACGACACTTTAACGATAGCTTAACTCAATTATATACAGATCTCTATTCATACCATTTTTATGCAGCACTTTTTAAAACACTGCTTTTCGAGGCAATAAGCAATGGACGTAACTGACCAACTTATCCTCAGGCATTATGAAAACAATATCCTATGCCTATCATCGCCACTCAATAATACTAAAGCATACACAGGTGTTGCTCAGTCCACCTTGACATTATCTAAAAACACTTGGAACTGTTACCACCAAGGCTTCAAGGTTCTTTTTATTCAAAATATGGACATTGAACGACTCAATAAATTTAGTCATTTTTAATGCGTCTACAACATAACACATGGGTTTTCTATGTTTTTATAAAGTTTTTAGGTTAAAATAGTAGGCTTTCGAAGCTGGACGAGTGAGCAGCGATGGTGACTCAAATAAATGCACCTCACTCGGCTTTGAGCTAACAGCATGTACCCAACGCATTTCATCAACTCCGATGGCTACCGCCACCGCGGTCTTAGGTTGTGTGACTGCGGTTATTGATATGTAGCCCACCGCCCCGGTACGAGTACTCAGCGAATATTTAAACAATAAACGTTTACTGAGAGCGGTCACCAAAAAAGTTTTTTATGCCCAACTTTAGAGTAAAAACATGACAGATTTAGCGCATTACAGAAATATTGGCATCTTCGCTCACGTCGATGCCGGTAAAACAACGACTACCGAGCGGATTTTAAAACTTACCGGTAAAATCCATAAAATCGGTGAAGTGCATGATGGCGCGGCAACCACAGACTTCATGGAACAAGAGCAGGAACGTGGCATCACCATTCAATCTGCTGCGACTACTTGTTTCTGGAAAGACTACCGTTTCAATATTATCGACACCCCAGGGCACGTTGACTTTACTATTGAAGTTTATCGTTCACTGAAAGTTCTTGACGGCGGTATCGGCGTTTTCTGCGGTTCAGGCGGCGTAGAACCCCAATCAGAAACTAACTGGCGTTATGCCAACGATTCTGAAGTAGCCCGTGTTATCTACATCAACAAACTGGATCGTATCGGCGCTGACTTTTATCGCGTAGTTAAACAAGTTGAAGAAGTGCTCGGCGCAGTGCCACTGGTTATGACCTTGCCTATCGGTACCGAAGACAAATTCTCCGGCGTAGTTGACCTGCTGACACGCAAAGCCTGGATATGGGATGATTCCGGCGACCCAATGAACTATGAAATCAAAGACGTTCCTGCCGACATGTTGGCTGACACCGAGACATGGCGCGAAAAAATGATCGACCAAGTTGCCGATCAGTTTGACGATGTCATGGAAAAATATCTTGAAGGCGAAGAACCCGATATCGACACCATCAAGCGTTGTATCCGCAAAGGTACGATTAACCTGGATTTCTTCCCGACTTTCTGTGGTTCGTCTTTCAAAAACAAAGGCGTGCAGTTGGTGCTTGATGGCGTGGTCGATTACCTGCCATGCCCAACAGAAGTTAAGCCACAGCCTGAAGTTGATCTGGAAGGCAACCCAACCGGTACTTTTGCTATCGTTGATGCCGAAAAGCCGCTACGCGCGTTGGCATTCAAGATTATGGACGACCGTTTTGGCGCATTGACATTCCTGCGTATCTACTCGGGCAAACTGGAGAAAGGCACTTCCGTACTGAATACCTTCACCGGAAAAACCGAGCGTATCGGCCGTATTGTGGAAATGCATGCAGATACCCGTAATGAACTTGATTCCGCTCAAGCGGGCGATATCGTTGCGGTACTAGGCATGAAAAACGTGCAAACCGGTCATACACTGTGCGATCCTAAATTCCCAGCAACATTGGAACCTATGGTCTTCCCTGATCCCGTTATCTCATTAGCGATTTCACCAAAAGACAAAGCGGCTTCCGAAAAAATGGGTATCGCGCTAGGTAAAATGATCCAGGAAGATCCGTCTTTCCACGTTGAGACCGATGAAGACAGCGGCGAAACCATTCTTAAAGGCATGGGCGAGTTGCATCTTGACATTAAAGTCGACATCTTAAGACGTACTCACGGCGTTGATGTTATCGTCGGCAAACCCCAAGTGGCCTACCGCGAAACCATTACCAAATCGGTTGAAGACGAATATACCCACAAGAAGCAATCAGGCGGTTCAGGTCAATACGGCAAGATCAACTACATTATCGAGCCAGGCGAACCCGGCAGCGGTTTTGTCTTTGAATCGGCGGTTACCGGCGGTAACGTGCCACGTGAATACTGGCCTGCGGTTGAAAAAGGCTTTAAGAGCATGCTGGATAAAGGCGTTCTGGCCGGATTCCCTTGCTTGGACTTTAAAGTTATTTTAACCGACGGTGCTTTCCACGCGGTTGACTCTTCTGCGATTGCATTTGAAATTGCTGCGAAAGCGGCTTTCCGTCAATCGATTCCAAAAGCAGGTCCGCAACTGATCGAACCGATCATGAAGGTTGACACTTTCACACCATCCGATCATGTGGGTGATGTTATCGGCGACCTTAACCGTCGTCGCGGCATGATCAAATCTCAGGATGCAGGCGTGACCGGTGTTCGTATTAAATCGGATGTACCATTGAGCGAAATGTTCGGTTATATCGGCGACTTGCGCACGATGACTTCTGGCCGCGGCCAGTTCTCCATGGAATTCTCGCACTATTTACCGTGCCCGAAGAACGTGGCGGAAGAAGTTATCAAAGAAGTTAACGAACGTAATAAAAAGAAATAAGCTAGACTAAAGGTACGCCGGGCAGTTTATCTGCCCGGCTACACACTAATTCCCTCCTGCACTAACCCTTCTTTATTCAGCTGTGACGCACCTAAAATCAGGCACGTTGCGCCCTTGTTTTGCTATGCACTTCTATGCTGAGCGGCAGCTTCCAGACCAATGGATGCGTATTGAATTTTATCCAATTCCAGTTGAACACTACCAATTTGGTTATGAGGAACACCTATTTGAATGGCTTTATTGATATAAGACTGAGCATGCATTGTTTTTTTAGGATTGGGCCTGGATGTTTTAAGATCATGAATAATGATTTTCAGCATATTTAAAGTGATTGCCTGATTATTAGGCATCTTTTTGATAGCGCCTTCAAAGATTGCGAGAGCCTCTTCAGTTTTGCCTTCCCTAAATAAGTTGACACCCTCATTATTAATATCAACTAATTCCTGCGTTATCCTGCTAATCAAATCTTTCGCGTAATTATCGCCGATAACTGCGCCGCACATTTTATCGACTTCAGCGATAAAATGTTTATCATCAATATTAGCTTTAATTAAATTTGCAAGAATTTCATCCGTAATTTCATTAACCCCACTCAAATGACTGATCTTTGCCAATTCCAGACGCAATTCTCTGGATATTTGGTCACCAAATTGCTCGTACAGCTTAAACGCTTTTTCATAAGGTTGCTGCGCCACACCATAGTTTTTGGCTTTTTGAATTTCAATTTCCAATATTGCAGCTCTAAGCCTTGAATCCGGGTCATTGAAAAAACATTTATTCATATCATTCAGCACCTTTAATGCATCACCGGCTGAATTGGATTTTAAGTGAGCCTTAGCCAAACCTGAAAAATCGCTGGATGATCCATACACAGAATGTTTGCCCAAATTAACTGCTGCCTTATAAGCTTTTTTTGCGGTTTCAATATTTTCAGTTTTTTCAGCCAATAAGGCCAGTCGTTGCTGCCTTAGAATAGTTTGCGGTGAAAGATCAATCGCCAGGTTAAGTGTGGCTAACGCCTCCTCATTATTGCCCAAGGCTTCATATGATTTTGCCAACCAGTCATAAGCTTCCAACATCATAGGATACTGGCCGATAAACTGATGAAGAGACTCAACAGCCTTTTCATAATCGCCATCAAAAAAAAGTATGACGATCATCCCCAGTTTGGCCCAGGGAATATCTCTTTCTTGCAATATCTCCTGGTAAATCTTTTTGGCCACCTTAAAATCCCTGATGACAAGAGCCAAATCAGCGCGAATCTTTAATACATGTAAATGTGTTTTCTTATTGCCCTGCTGAAGCAGCTTTTCACAGTTTTGTATCGCCTGATAAATATTGCCTATGTCTATTTCACGTTCAATACTGGCAAGATATTCCTTGCGGACAATACATCTTTCGATCCGTGTTGACAGTTGCTGCCGGTTAAAAGGTTTTATCAGGTAATCATCCGGCTTGCAGTCGAGAGCGCTAAGCACCATGTTCTTGCTTTGCTCAACGGTAATCATTATAAAAACAGCGTTAAACGGCAGTAACTTAAAATGCTTGGCTTCTTCCAGAACCTGCTGACCATTTTTCCCATCGCCAAGATTATAATCACAAAGAACAATATCAAAGTGAGTCCGTCTCATCTCAACTATTCCATTAATACCGGCTCCTGCTTCAACGATGTGTCGGGCGCCTAATGAATACAATATATGTTTAATAGTTTCCCGTATGATCGCTTGATCCTCGATCACCAGAATCTTTTTTGAGTCAAAGTTCATTTTCATAGAAGCCGATCTTAACCTTAAACTAGCTCACAGAAAATTCTATAATTGCTGAGTTTGTCTCAAAAATAACAAGCCAATTATTGATAACGACTCAAAGAAAACAGAAATGCCAACCATGGCACGAATTCACGCAAATTTTTATGCTGTCTCAACCTATATCCTTTTTATAGGAAGTCCCACAACAAAAATATAACGAAGAATAACCGGTGTTTCGTCTGTCAAAAGAGGCAAAACAGCAATGGTCATCGCCAAAAATATTACGCTTCAATCCAGTTTTTTTTGCAGGCGGGAACTTCCAATAGATAACCTCTAGCCATGAAGGCCAAGGCTGTACAAATGACACACTAACACAGGCTTCAACGGTTGCGATGATCATGTCGGCCGTCATCACATTCCGGCAGTATCGAAAAAAAAATGAAAATTCTGTTAAAAAGTTATGTCGTGAAGATTTTTGAAGAATACTTATTTTCTTCCAGATAAAAAAGGTACAAAAACAACCGGTTCCAATTTCTCAACTTCATAGCCGTTTTCCGTACGCGTGACTTTTTGTAACCGTTGGCTGCCGCCTTTGCCGATAGGAATAATCATCACACTGCCAACAGCCATTTGCTGTAATAGCATTTCCGGTATTTCAGGCGGAGCGGCCGCAACCAGAATACCATCATACGGCGCATGATCCAGCCATCCCCAACCGCCATCGCTGTGTAAATAACTGACATTCTTTAGCTTTAAGCCCCATAACCGATCTTTAGCTTTTTTCTGTAACGGCGCAATTCTTTCAACGGAATATACATGATCGACAAGTTGCGCCAGAATGGCCGTCTGGTAGCCGCAGCCGGTGCCTATTTCCAATACTTTTGCCAATCGGCCTGATGTTGCCAACAGCAGTTCCGTCATTTTGGCGACGATATAAGGCTGGGAAATCGTTTGGTTATAGCCAATCGGCAGGGCGGTATCTTCATAAGCCCGACTGGCCAAGGCTTCATCCATAAAGATATGCCTGGGCGTATTGCGCATGATATCCAACACTTTATTGCTTCGGATACCTTGCTCCATTAACCTGTTAATCATGCGCTCACGGGTGCGCGAAGAGGTCATGCCTATTCCTTGCAGGCTTTGAATCATAGATCATGCTCCTTGGGTAACCACGCCTGTAAATCATTAATCCGTTCATACCGGGTCAAATCCACTTGTAACGGAGTGACCGACACGAATCCAGCATTAATCGCATAAAAATCAGTTCCTGGGCCCGCGTCCTGTTCCGCTCCTGGCGGCCCTACCCAGTAAATAATACGGCCTCGAGGATCTGCACTCTTAACGACCGGTTCCGATTTATGCCGTTGGCCCAGTCGGGTTGCCTGATAGCCTTTTAAGTACTCAATCGCGACATCCGGCACATTGACATTAAGAATAGTGTCTTGCGGCAATGGATTATCAATCAATTGTTTTAACAACGTCACCGCAACATGTGCAGCGGTTTCAAAGTGAACTGGGTTAGAGCCGACCAACGAAATGGCGACAGCAGGCAGGCCTAAAAAACGCCCTTCGGTTGCCGCCGCAACAGTGCCTGAGTAAAGCACATCATCACCTAAATTTGAGCCATGATTAATCCCGGCAAAAACCATATCCGGCTCATTTTTCAACAAACCGGTTATTGCCAAATGCACGCAATCGGTAGGCGTACCGTCGACTTTAATGAAACCGTTGTCGGCCACATAAGCGCGTAACGGCATTTCCAGCGTCAATGAATTACTCGCCGCGCTACGGTTTCTATCCGGCGCTACTACCGATATTTCGGCGTGTGCACTCAATGCACCGGCTAATGCATTGAGTCCTTCAGCCAAGTAGCCGTCATCATTACTTAACAAAATATGCATTATCAATCGCCCTGAAGCAGATTAAGCTATAAAATCAACCATATTAGCAACAATACACAACAAAATCAGCTTTCGTGGCAAAAAAAAACCTTACTCCAGAAGACAGCGATTTATTCCGTGTCACTATCGGTAAAGTACGCGCAGTAAAAAGCGATAAAGTGCTATTAACAAAGGATAGTAAACCCAAGCCATTCCCCAAATCGCAAACCGTTAATGTAGAGGAACACTTAAGCGGCATAGTGGAATTTGATGTTGAAAAAGTGAGCCTTGAAGACTCAATGAGCTTTATGATTCCGGGACTACAGCATACTATCTTAAAAAAACTACGCAAAGGACAGTTTGGACTGGATGCAGAAATCGACCTTCATGGATTAAACAGCAATGAGGCAAAACGGCAACTGCTGCATTTTCTGCATGACTGCGTAGAAGACGGCTGCCGCTGCGTACATATCGTCCACGGCAAAGGTTATCGTTCGGCCGATAATCATCCCGTACTAAAAAACAACCTGAACATATGGCTCAGGCAACACAAAAACGTTCAGGCCTTTTGCTCCGCACCGCCTAAAGACGGAGGAACTGGGGCCGTTTTTGTGTTGCTACAGTTATCTGAAAAATATAATGCGTAAGGACGTCCGGCGCTTATCTCTTACCCTCATACAGGAAGGGCGGAAAAAGCATCTAATTCATCAACAGCGGTCGCCGTTCGCCGGATCAGCTCCAGATTGCAGTCCAGGTTCATCATGCCGCCCACAGCGAGCGTAACTATCATTGCCTCGAGAGCATACACAAGATGAGCGCGGTATCGCTGCACTAATCGGCTATTATCAATATCGGCGACCCCATTATCCGCCAGCGCCTGGGCATACTTGACAAGTAATTCCGCTTCATGAAGTCTTCGCATTTCAGCATTGAGTGCAGTTGCCAAAAAATAAGCCACATCACTGACACCTTCGCCGATACGAACAAGTTGCCAGTCAAGAAAGCCGACCATGGACCTGTTTTTGTTCCAGAATAAATTACCGGGATGACAGTCGTAATGGACCAGTGTTTTGGATGCGTCGGAAAGAAAGCGCATTGCTGAGCGACGATGCCGGGCATAGCGAATAGCGGGAGCATGCAGGACAGAAGGTATATGCTCTCCGGCCAAGCGTAAACCGCGTTTCATCAACGGTACGGCCAAAGCCGTACCCAGCGCATCTTCCAAAAGCCGGATAGGCCCTGCCAACCAACGATACCTGGGGTCGAGATTCACGTTATTCCAAAACCGCGCATGGCTACAGGCAAGTTGTTCAACAACCAAAGTAGCTTGCTCCAGCGTCAAAGTATCGCTGACAGCGCTCGGAACGCCGGCGAATTCCGCAACATCGGCAAGCACCAGTGTCGAACCGCGACCAAACCGGCTTTGCGCCGCCAAGCAGAGCGGCTTGCTAAGGGGAACAGCTTCCGCCAGTTCGTTATAAAAGCGCACTTCGGTCTGGAGCAGCCGCGGTAACGTCGTGATCATCCTCGCCCGCCATGACAATGACGGAAGTTTTACAAACCACCGGCTCGGCAGAGTGTCCGGCCCGTTATGTTCGACTGCGATGCAAATCCGCGTAGTCGTGCCGATGTCAACATCAAGAACATCGACCTTGGCAACGGTGGTATTGGCATCATGTTTATCAACAATTTTCTGAGCCCAAGCAACCGTTAAGTCACCAGGTCGGCGAACAAGAATAGTCTGCTTCATTATTATTGTTATGTCTGACTGTTTGGCGTCGTAGCTAATTTGAGTTATAGCTATGAGCTTGCATTATGACTAATAGTGCGGCGGCACTTCCTCAACATTTTCACCGGCGCTTCCTTCAACGGACAGGCTTTTAATGCGCTCGTTCAACATTCTGCATGTAGCTTCCAAACGGTCTATCTGTTGCTGTTGCCGGCCGACTATTTTGTTTAACTCCTGCAGCAAATCTTCCTGATAAGCGGCTTTTATTTCTAATTCGATTATTCGATCATCATTCATAGGTGACTTAAATAACTTTTGAAAATTGCTGTTGTTTTTGTGCCAGATATTTGTCGAATACCATGCAAATGTTTCGGATCAACAAACGGCCTGCGGATAGCACTTTCACCCCTTCCTTTAACAAAACCAGCAAACCATCGGTTTGCATCGGCGCTAATGCTATCAATTCCTTGGCAAAGTAGTCGCCAAAATTAATATCGAATTGCTGTTCAATGGCAGCAAAACTCAAATCGAAATGGCAGATTAATTGGGTAATTACCGCGCGGCGCAGCTTGTCGTCATCATCCAGTTCGACGCCTTTAAATACCGGCAACTGGCCTTGGCTGATCAGCTGGTCATATTCGTCCAGCTCTTTGACATTCTGGATATAGGCATCGCCTACCCGGCCGATGGACGTAATGCCCAAACCCACCAGATCGCAATCCGAATGCGTGGAATAGCCCTGGAAGTTGCGGTACAAATGCCCCTCGCGCTGAGCGACGGCAAGCTCGTCGTCAGGCTTGGCGAAGTGATCCATGCCGATATAGACATAACCGGCTTCGGTCAGCCGTTGCCCTACCATTTGCAAAATAGCCAGTTTGACATCGGGCGTCGGCATATCGACGTCGTTAATCTGGCGCTGGGTTTTAAATCGTGCAGGCATATGGGCGTAGTTAAAGATCGAAAAACGATCCGGCGTTACCTCAAGGATCTTATCCAAGGTAAGGGCAAAGGACTCTACGGTTTGCAGCGGTAAGCCGTAGATCAAATCGATATTGGTTGAGCGGAAACCTTCGGCACGAGCGGCCGCTAAAACGCTGAACGTTTGTTCTTCGCTTTGCAAACGGTTGACGGCTTTTTGTACGGCCGGGTCGAAATCCTGCAAGCCCAAACTGACCCGGTTAAAGCCCAGCTCGCGTAGTTGTTTTATAGTTTGGTCGTTGGTTTCCCGTGGGTCGACCTCGATTGAATATTCGCCCTTGTCGTCATTCCTTAAATGAAAATGCTCGCGAGTTACTGCCATCAGGGTAAGCATCTGCTCGTAACTTAAAAAAGTCGGCGTTCCCCCGCCCCAGTGCAATTGATTGACAACCCGGTTGGAGTCGAACAAATCGCCCTGCATCGCAATTTCTTTACACAGATTTGCTAAGTAAGGTTCCGCATGTTTACGATTTTTGGTGACGATTTTATTGCAAGCGCAATAAAAACAGACGGTATCGCAAAACGGTATATGAAAATACAGCGATAACGGCCCGCCTGCGGCATTGGATTTTTCTATATGTTGGCGGTATTCATGATCGCCGAAGCCTTCGTGCAATTCCAGTGCGGTCGGGTAAGAGGTATAACGTGGACCGGCTTTATCGTAGCGATTGATCAGCCCTAAATCGAATTTTATAGATTGATCCATCATTTTATTGGGCTGTTAATGACTATTTTATGAGCGCTTTTATCGGTCAAGACGACCTGTTCGATAACGCCGATCAAATCGCCGGGCTGTTGCATCGCATCGCCGGATTTGGAAATCCGCGCCAGCAGCTTAACTTGCTCAAAGTTCGATAATTTCATGGTCGGCATCATCGCCATCGCATCGGTCAAACTAACAGTTAACGGCAGTTCGGAAACCTGTTTACGCACGATAGCCAACGGCATTTTGGGGCCGGATAAGGCTTGGGCATAAATAAAAACCGTGTCATTAGGGCTAACTGATTTTTGCAGCTCGGGCGCTAAACTTACCTGAACATCGATATTCGCTGCTTTGGCCGGCTCAGCAGGTTTTGATTCCGCTTGCGCGGCAGCGTCTTCCGGTACCTGCGTTGCAATCTTAGCCAACAGGCCTTGTATTTCCTGCTGAGCATCCGAACCGGCCGGTAATTGCGTTTCAAGTTTTTTCCACAAATCCCTGGCAGCAACGAAGTCGCCTGTTTGCGCTTTTGCCATACCGCCCAACCATAGGCCGGTCACATTATTAGGTTCCATCGCCAGAGCTTTAAACACCAGTTCCGAAGGTTTTCCGTCCAATTGTTCATTGTTGGCAAAAGCCAGCGCATCGGCATACAGCAGCATAATTTCCGGCTGATCGCCTATTAACTTGTAGGCATGTTCGAAGGCGTCGACGGCTTTAGGATACTGCTGTAGATATTTGTAGGACCGGCCTAACATAGTCCAGCCCAATGCATCATTCGGCTCTTTTTGCAGGCGCTCGGCAAGCCCGGCAACCATGTTGTTAATTTGTTCCAATTCTGGTGTTGCCGGATTTGCCGCAGCAGTTTGTTGACTCTGCGTTAATGACGAGTAATTACCGTGTGTCCAGTAAAGCGAACCGGCTGCCAAAGGAATCGCCAACATCAGCATAGGTGCCATCCATCGGCCTTGCGACGCCGATCCTTTAACATGGCTCTCGATATCGAGATCATCGCTCAATGCCAGTTCAAGCTCGGCAAGCTGCTCGTCATAAAGCGCCTGACTTAATGCACCGGCTTGCAGCTGTTCTTTCAACTCAACCAGCCGCTGCCGGGCAATAGCGATATTGCGCTGATCCTGGTCTGCTGCCGCAACCGGATGTTTTCGCCACAACGGCGGCAGCACGATCAGAAAAGCGATCATGACCATTACGCTAGCGATAAGCAAAAATAGCATATTCAAGACTGATCACCTTTTTCCAATAAACTGCGGATTTTTTGCTGTTTCTCAGCACTGATTTCAACAGTCGCAGCAGCCTTTTTTCGCCGCGTAAACAAAATCACCGCGATTAAACCGATGAACAAGAATACTACCGGCCCTATCCATAGCAGGCCGGTTTTAAGCTTAAACGGTGGATTGTATAAAACGAAATCGCCATAGCGATCGGTCATAAATTGAGCGATGTCCTGCTTTGATTTGCCTTGTTGCAGCATTTCATAAACTTGCCTGCGTAAATCTGCGGCCAGTTCTGCGTTGGAATCGGCGATAGTCTGGTTTTGACAAACCAGGCAACGCAGTTCCGAGGTCAGGTTTTCGTAAGCCTCTTGTTGCTCAGGATTCGCAAATTCCCGGTATTCGACACCGGCGCAAACTATGCCGGACAGCACCAACAATAAAACAATAGATAAAGACTTCATTAAATTTCAGCCTGTAACTTGGCGATCAAAGGCAGGAAAGTTTGCTGTACATCTTCAGGCGTAACGGGGCCGGTATGCTTGTACCGGATCACGCCCTGTTTATCGATGACAAATGTTTCCGGTACGCCGTAAACGCCCCAGTCGATGCCGATGCGCCCGTCCTGATCCATAATGCTGACATCGTAGGGATTGCCCAATTGCGCCAGCCAGCCTAAGGCGGCCTCCGGCTCATCCTTGTAATTCAGGCCGACAATAATCGCCGCTTTTTGTTGAGACAATTGATTAAGTATCGGATGTTCCGAACGGCACGATACACACCACGATGCCCAGACATTAAACAACCAGACTTTACCTTTTAAATCGGCCTGGGATAATTTGTCTTCCGGTGCTTGCAGCTTGGGTGCAGAAAATGCCGGAGCCGGTTTGTTGATCAGCGGCGATGGAATATCGCCGGGATGAAGGTTCAAGCCCAGCGCAAGGAACACCGCCAAAACGATGAATAATATTAAAGGAAGGATGTATTTAAGCATTATGTTAATTTTTCAAGTCTAATAACAATTCACTGTCAGGAGCTTTATTCAGCAATAAAACATCATAAAATAGCTTTGTTTCAATTCTGTATCAATCAGTAGAATCTTTAAATCGGATATAAAGGTTCGACCCACTCTCAACAGTTTGTTGTTGTACTTTTATGTAATCAAGCGATCTGACTAACTTACCAAATTTTGCAAAACCATAATTTCTAGGATCAAATGAACTATTCACACGTGGAATATAAGCACCTACTGCGCCTAAATTGGCCCATCCATCGTCTTCAGAGGCTGACTCAATAGCCTCTTTAATCAACTTCTTTAAATTTTTATCTTTCGATGGGTCTACAATTTTGGCCGATTGCTTGTTCTTATCATTTTGGGATGAAGGAGAAATAGCGTTTTGTGAAACAGTGGCGCTTGTTGCTATAGGCGTTGTGTTTTTCTTAATTTCATCAACAGATCCCTCATCATCCATAATGGTTTCGGTAAAAATAAATTTATTGCACGCGGCACGAAAAGCTTCGGGCGTTAACAGTCTACCAATACCAATAACCTCAAGCCCAGCTTCTCTGATACGAGTGGCTAATTTGGTAAAATCGCTGTCACTGGAAACCAGAAAGAAACCATTAAATTTACCGGTATAAAGCAAATCCATTGCATCAATAATTAAAGCAGAATCAGTAGCATTTTTACCCGAGGTATAAGCAAATTGCTGCATAGGTTGAATTGCATGTTTATTAAGCACGCTTTTCCAGCTACCGAGTCGAGTATTTGTCCAATCACCATAACAACGCCGTGAAGTTACATCTCCGTATCTGGCTGCTTCGGTTAATATCGCATCAATCGCTTTAGCTTGTGCGTTATCAGCATCAATCAATAAAGCAAATCTTTTGCTTTCATTAATGTTCATTATCCACCCGTTTGTATCTTGGCAACTCGATACCGTCTATCACAGGCAGAGATTAACCCGCCCGCAGCCATAAACAGCGCACCGAGCCAAATCCAACGGATAAATGATTTGTAATAAATTCTAAGACTCCAGGCACCCTGCTTACCCAGAGGCTCGCCTATCGCAACGAACAAATCCCGAAACAATCCGGCATCAATAGCCGCTTCGGTCATCGGCATTTTTTGCACCCGGTATACCCGTTTTTGCGGTTCCAGTTTTGCGACTTGCTTGCCTTCGTAACTGACTGTCACAAAGGCCTGTTCCGCAACATAGTTAGGTCCTTGGGTTTGTTTTACGCCGTGGAATTCAAAGATATAACCGGACATATCCAGCTTGTCGTCAGGCGCCATACGGACGTCTTTTTCAACGCTGTAAACGGAGGTCAGGGTAATGCCGATCACGAAGACGGCGATGCCAAGATGCGCCACAGTCATGCCGTAAAAACCGGCCGGTACGGTTTGCAGCCGTTGCCATGAAAATCCTTGCGGCCCCATCCGGTCAATAAAAGACATGCCGGTAATCGCAATTGTCCACAACGCCAGCGTTAAGCCCAATACCGCTCCCCAGGAATAAAACGGCATGGCCAACGGAATCAGCAGTCCGCCGGAAACACAGGCCAAAACAATCCAGCGCACCCGTAGTGCAATAACATTGATATTGTCTCTTTTCCAGCGTAACAACATGCCCAAGCTCACGGCAATCGCCAGCGGCGCCATTAGCGGAATAAACACGGCATTAAAATACGGAGGGCCCACTGAAATCTTGCCCAATCCCAATGCATCGATCACCAGCGGATACAAAGTACCCAGCAAGATACTGGAAGCGGTCACCACCAGCAGCACATTGTTCAATAATATTGCCGACTCTTTTGAAACCAGTTCAAAGGTCGCACTGCTTTTAACGTAGGGCGCTCTTATCGCATACAGCAATAACGAGCCGCCGACCACAACAGCCAAAAATACCAGTATGAACAAGCCTCGTGCCGGATCGCTGGCAAATGCATGCACCGAGGTTAATACGCCGGAACGCACCAGGAAGGTACCCAACAAGCTTAACGAAAAAGCAAAAATCGCCAGCAGTACCGTCCAGGTTTTAAATACGCCGCGTTTTTCAGTGGCCGCCAACGAATGAATCAGCGCGGTGCCGACCAACCAGGGCATGAATGAGGCGTTTTCGACAGGGTCCCAAAACCACCAGCCGCCCCAGCCCAGCTCGTAATAGGCCCACCAGCTGCCCAACGCAATACCAACGGTTAAAAACATCCAGGCAATATTGGTCCACGGTCTTGACCAGCGCGCCCAGGCTGCATCCAAACGGCCTTCGAGCAAGGCCGCAATCGCAAAAGCAAAAGCCACCGAAAAGCCGACATAGCCCATATAAAGCATCGGCGGATGGATTGCCAAACCGGGATCTTGCAATAACGGATTTAAATCGTGCCCTTCTAACGGGGCAGGAAACAGGCGCTCAAACGGATTGGAAGTCAGCAATAAAAACAGGATAAAACCGATAGAAACCAGCCCCATTACCCCCAAAACCCGGGCTACGGTAGCATCGGGAATATTGCGGCTGAACAACGCAACCAAGCCCGTCCAGCAGGATAAGATCAGCGCCCAAAGCAATAACGAACCTTCATGCGCGCCCCAGACACCGGAAACCAAATACAAAACCGGTAATGCGGTATTGGAGTTAGTGGCGACATAGGCGACCGAAAAATCATGAGCTAAAAAACAATAGGTCAGGCAACCGTATGAAATCGCCATGAATAACAGTTGCCCAAACGCGGCGGGCCTTGCTACGGCGATCCAGCCGGATATGGATCGGGAAGCGCCGATGATCGGCAACAACCCTAAAATAACGGCCATGCACAAGGCCAGAATCAGCGAAAAATGTCCCAGTTCTGCGATCATTATTTTTGTCCTGTAACTGGAGCAGGCTGGTTTTTCAAACTGCTTTTCACTTCCGGCGGCATATAGTTTTCATCATGCTTGGCCAGCACCTCTTCGGCGATAAAAACGCCCTGTTCATTTAACTTGCCGTGCGCAACGATGCCCTGGCCTTCCCTGAACAAGTCCGGCAGGATGCCTGTATATTCAACCGTCACATCCTTGCTAAAATCGGTCAGTTTAAAACGCACCATCAAGCCGTCATTCGGCCTTTCTACAGAACCTTTAATGACCATGCCGCCCAAGCGAAACAACGCATCTTTAGGCGCTTTACCTTCCACAACATCGGTAGTGGAAAAAAAATACATCAAATTTTCATTAAACGACTTAAGCGCGAAGCCGGTGGCTAGAGCGGCGCCGATGACCATCAGGCCTATAAGCATTAATCGCTGTTTTCTTGCTGGTTTCATGATTTACTGCCGTTTTTGCTTAAGCGCCAAGGAACGTAAAAACTGTCTGCGCTGCACCACTGGAATAATAATATTGGCAAGCAGCACGATGAAGGTCAGGCCGTAAGAGGTCCAGACATAAAAGGCATAGCCGCCCATGGCGAAAAATTCCTGCATACTCATTATTTCGACTCCGAGATCATCGCCTTCACCCACTGCGCATTACGTTCACGTAGCAACAGTTCGGTACGCGCCCGCTGCAACATCGCAATCAGGTAATAAAATTTAAACGCTACCGCCATCAGCAACAGCGGTATCAACATACTGACATGGATGGACGGTTTGTCCATTTTTGTTACCGTCGGCCCTTGATGCAGCGTATTCCACCACTCGACCGAGTAATGGATAATCGGGATATTGACCACGCCAACCAAAGCCAAAATAGCCACGGCCCTGGACGCGGTACGCTTGTCGTCTATCGCGCCGTAAAGTCCGATGACGCCGAGATATAAAAACAGCAATATCAATTCGGACGTCAGCCGCGCATCCCAGACCCACCAGGTACCCCACATCGGCTTGCCCCATAAGGAGCCTGTCACCAGCGCGATAAAGGTAAAACTGGCTCCGACCGGCGCGCTGCTGATAGCTACAACTTCCGCCAATTTAATACGCCAGACCAGGCCTATTGCCCCGGCAACTGCCATAATCACGTAAATAAATAACGACATCCAGGCGCTGGGTACATGGATATAAATAATGCGATAGCTATCGCCTTGCTGATAATCGGCAGGTGCGAGATACAAACCACCGTACAGACCCGCGGCTGTCAGCAACAGGAAAATAGCCACCAGCCACGGCATTAAACGCTCGGTAAACGCGTAAAAATGCGGCGGAGACGCCATACGCTGGAAAAATCGGACTACAGGATCAGGGATTAAAAACATAGTAAGTCAGGTAAAAGGTTCAAGACAAAAGGTTCAAGACCAACACTGGACAGAATTGTTATCCATCCAGCGTAAACGCGATAGTTAACCTTCTTTTCTTGGCGGCGGCGGCGGCGGTGTTGGCCGTACAGACATGGAAGGCGGCGGTGGATTTTCATTTTTTTGAGCTCTTGATCTATTACCAGCTGGTGGCAACGGCGGTGGCGGATTAGATTGTCTCGCTGTCATCATTGTTCTCCCATGTTTGTTTTAAAAATTCAACCCACTTAACGTCATTGACATTAACCAGAATATTTTTTACACCGATAATACGTTTTTCCTCACCATCTTCAACTAACCATGATGGGTCGGCAATCAAAAAGTGTCCTTTCGTCGGTTCAGGTGGCCATTCAATAGGCCACCCGTAAAGCCGACGTTCATCGTTAAAATGCAACACTATATAGGTTGGCTCTAGAAATGCTTTAAACCATTCTGAAGAGAAAGACCCTTGATAGGTAATATTTTTGCCCCTTAACTTTGTGTCTCTCAACAGCTTATGAAGCATGTCATTATTGGCGAAATAAGAAAATATCAACCCCAAAAGCAAAGCAATTATTATTGACCAAATTAAACTGGACGATTCAGTCCAATTTGCAATCGACCAATAACGGCCAACAAATTTTAAAATAAATTCAACAATGTTAAGCGTGGCCTGGGTAAATAAGGTAAAAATCATTGCCTGAACAACCCGTTCGAACTGAGGGGGTTTCGGATACGAGGTTAAACCATAAAAAACCCAAGCAGAAACAAAGCCGGGAAGCAAATATTGCAGAATCGATACAAAATCTTTGGCGAAATTTTCCATTTCAACTCTTCATGATCATTGCGCGTTTATTTAAATCTTGCAGTATGAAGGAATCCAACTGCGTTCAATCATATACTCAGGCAATTCATTAAAATCAAAAGCGATGCCGTCTTTAATCATCTGCTCAACATCAAACAAGAGCCCGACTTCGGGAATATCATTAAAGAACATCGTATAAAAAGGCCTAACCAGCCATTTTGAAACTTTCATACCTATCGGGCCGACAAAATTTCTTCGTTGTCCGACATGCGCCACTTCGTCAATGGTAATTTCGTCGAGCAATTCTTTTAAACGGTCGCGTACTTCCGGTTCATCAGCCAACACATCGTCCAACAGCCGATGTAAGTGACAATAGAAAGTCACCCCCATCAATTCGGTAACGAAGGCCGGTGTGTCCATTAAAAAACCGGGTAATTTGGGAAACTGCTCGTAGATTTTTTCTTTGATCGGCCCCAGAGGCACCCATTCCACTTTATCCAAGCCGCAAGTACGGAGCATTTCATCAAACAGGCGCACATGGCAAAACTCTTCAGCTAAGTGCACCCGGCTGATTTTATCTTCTACGGTATGCGAATTAGCCATATCCGGCACCGCATCCCACGCGCCTTTAATACCCACCCATTCATGCCGGGCAAACTTGTAGATGCCGGTCAGCATCAGCGTCATACGATCCAATGACTTAGGATCATCTTGCATGTCGACGTAATTACGGTAAAAAGCGTCAGGATCAGCCAGCGGCCGGCGCAGTTTAACCGGGTTATCCTGAAAGTGTTTCAGCCGGTCGCGTTTCTTAGCTAAGTTCTTCTCGTCTTCCAGTAATTCTCCGCCATGCTGTTGGGTAAATTCCCAATAATTGTCAAAATTTTCTTTTCTTTGTTGCTGAGTAGCTGGTGCAAAAACGGACAAAAACTTAGCCGATGACATAATCATTTATTCCACGTCGATAATATGATTGATTATTCTACGAGATATTATCAATTAATACTCATTTTTAATGCAGCGGCTACCGGCAAAGGCGCCAGTACTAAAGCCATCAGTAAAATGGCAATCAAAATATTGATTTGAGCATCGACAGGCAAGCCGCCGCCAGCCATCTGTACCGCATTACCGGCGAAAATCAACACAGGAACATACAACGGTAAAACCAGCAGCGACAAAATCATGCCGCCCCGCCGCAGCCCCACGGTTAGCGCAACGCCAATCGCTCCTATCAAGCTTAATACCGGCGTTCCCAGCAGCAAGGTCAGCAACAAGATTCCCAATGCATGATTGGGCATGCCTAAAAAAACCGCCAGTAGCGGCGCGACAATCAACAACGGCAAACCGGTGACCAGCCAATGGGCGACAATTTTACCTAACACCAATACCGAGGTCGGGTGCGGACTTAACAGCATTTGTTCCAGCGAACCGTCGTCAAAATCCGAACGAAACAGGCTGTCCAGAGACAGCATCGCCGCCAATAATGCGGACACCCAGATAATGCCCGGCGCAATGGCCTGCAATAGATGCGGCTGCGCGCCAATACCCAACGGAAACAAGGTTATGACCAGGATAAAGAACAGCAACGGATTGGCTATCTCCGAACGACGCCGCAAAGCCAAAACCAGATCGCGCCGGATAACGGCAAAAAATGCACGGGATAAAGACATCAGGATAAATTAATACGTTGGACATCGACATCAGGCAAATCGATATCATGATGCGAAGTGAGAACAATCATGCCGCCGTTGGCGCAATGTTCGGCCATTAAAGTTTCGATTAAAGCAATGCCGTGTTTATCTAAGGAAGTAAAAGGCTCATCCAGAATCCACAACACATTTTCGGTAATCAGCAACCTGGCCAAAGACAATCGTCTCTTCTGGCCCGCCGATAAAGTCTGTACCAGGACATCGTCATAACCCGGCAAATGAACCTTCGCTAAAGCCTCATGAATGGAATACTGTCCGCAACTGCTTAAGGCCAAGGACATTTTCAAGTTCTCCAAGACCGTCAGTTCCTTTTTAATTCCATCCAAATGGCCGACATAAGCCATTTGCGCATAGAACGGACTGTCATTTATCTCGTCGCCGCACCAGTGAATCACGCCTGCATCCGGCTCCCGGAATCCGCATAAAATGCGCAATAGCGAGGTCTTGCCGCTACCGTTCTTGCCTTCCAGCAGTAAAACCTGTCCTGAAACCAAGTCAAAAGTCAGTTGTTCGAACAGCACCCGGTCATCGCGGATACAGCTTAAACTCCGGCCTTCAAGAGAATGCGTCGATTTTGCTTGCATCAAATCAACCTGCCGGCAATCGCTGGCGCACGGTTTCATAAAGCAGCACACCGGTTGCAACCGACAGATTAAGACTTTCTACCTGGCCCAGCATCGGCAACTTGACCAGCACATCGCATTGTTCCTTGGTCAACCGTCTTAAGCCCTTGCCCTCAGCGCCGACGACCAAAGCCAGAGGCACGGTAAAATCGGTTTGATAAGCCGTCTGCGTTGCTTCGCCCGCCGCCCCCATGACCCAGATACCTTGCTCTTTGAGCCAGCGTAACGTTCTGGATAAATTGGTCACTTGATAAACCGGCACCGTTTCAGCAGCCCCGCTGGCAACTTTACAGACTGTCGGCGTAATTCCGGTCGCATTATCCTTGGTGATAATCACGCCATGTACGCCGGTCGCATCTGCGGTTCTAAGGCAGGCGCCGAAATTGTGTGGGTCCTGAACATTATCCAGCACCAGGAATAAAGGCGTTCCCGATAGCGTTAAGACCGCATCCTTTAGATGGCTTTCCGATAATTCGCCGGGCATCTCAACTTCAATAACGATACCTTGATGATTATTGCCTTCCGCAAAACGATCGAGCTTTTTCCGGTCGATTTTTTCCGGTTCTATGCCCAAATCCAGTAAATTATCGACCAGTTGAGTCAAGCGTTTATCTTGCCGTTGGCCGTCAATCCAGGCTTTATTGATTTTTTTAGGCGAATAATCCAAAGCCGACTGAACCGAATGTATGCCGTATATTTTGCTTAAATTCATTGATTATGAAATGTAAGAAGCTCTGTTTTGAATAGAGAGCTTTTGTTAAGTATTAATGACGCATAAACAACATTACATGCTATTGCCCGTAACGATATACCGTCCAACTCCGCCATAAATGCGCAGCCGGTAATGATAGCCTTAAGGCTATCCATATCAAAGGCTTTGAGTTTATTTTTTATTCTGTTGGTATTGCCGGGAGCTTGTTAGCTCGCTCATCCGGGCCAACGAGCAGCAATCCTGAGGCATTCCCGCGACTTATTGCATAATTAAAAATATATTGGCTTGAGCTGCTGTTAAAGTCAAGCATTCTCCATTTAAACTACTGTTTTATAAAAATAAATTAGTTTCAACCAAACTCCGGCGCTGAAATCGCTATAGTCCTCTTTCGCAACGGGACACCTTAAGTTGCCGTCTATGTTTGATACCGTACCGACTGCGGCTGATGTTGCGATTAGTCTTTAACCGGCATTGCGAGATACCTAATCATTTTAAATGCAGCTCGCCTTGCCTTCGCCGTTTCCACAAAACGGTTTTCCATTCAATCGATATTGGAGTAATAAAATGCATGTGACCTATGAGCAAGCGGAACAAGTGATTGATGCCGCAGTTAATGAAGCCAATAAAACAGGGACACCCAGCTGCATAGCCGTGGTGGATTCAGGCGCAAACCTGAAAGCATTCCGGCGCATGGATGATGCCTGGGTCGGTAGCATTGATGTCGCGATCAAAAAAGCCAAAACCGCCTGTTTATTTGCAATGCCGTCAGGCGATTTGGGCAAACTGTCCCAGCCCAACGGCCAGCTTTACAGCATAGAGCATTCCAATGAAGGTTTGATCACATTTCCCGGCGGCTTGCCGATCGTGGACGAACAAGGCGTGCTGATAGGCGCGATTGGCGTCAGCGGCGGCACCGTAGACAACGATCATAAGGTCGCGCAGGTCGGAGTAAAAGTCGTCGGCGTTATCGATCTGCCGAAGCATCCGTGGCGCACTTAAATCCCAATCAAGATTCAACTGAACCGGCTCGCCGCTCTTGCGGGATGGACAGCAAGTCGGCGAACACGGCTACTGTCGCGACCAGCTGCACCAATCCTGCCGGCACCCACATAATAAGGCCGGCAAGCTGCTGATCCTGTAACGGCGAAATATTAGACAGAAAATACGGCATCTGCCGCGATAGAGCCGTATGCACAACATAAAACGGATGACCGGCAAATACCAGCAAGGCCCCCAGCAACGCACTTTCCATCGCAAACGTGATGAGCAGCATCAGGGCGGTGCCATGGCCGCTTTTATCGCGGCTGAATGGCCGCAAAGCCAACGCCCAGAACGCAATAGAAGTCAGGAAAAAACTCAGGTGTTCCAGGATATGGATAGACGGATTATCAAATGCCCAGACGTAAGGACCGGGGATATGCCAGAACCACATCGTCGCGCTCGCCAACAGCCACACGCTGACAGGCCGGGTCAACAGGCCGATCGTAAAGCGCAGTCGGGCAGCTTTGCGCCAGCCGTGTCCGATCAGGCGCCGTAGAGGCAGCGGAAAAGTCCACAACAGCACTACGTCCATACGCCCCAATATCAACAGCGGCGGGGCCACAAGCATCAGTATCAGATGCTGAATCATATGCGCTGAGAACAGAAATTCACCAAGCAAGTCCAGCGGCGACATCAGCGCCACGATCAAAGCCAACATGCCCAGAGCAAAGGCAGAGCAACGCCACCCGCTTACGATTCGGCTGCGTATGCCTTGCTGTTGCAGGTGAAAAATACCGGAGACATAGACGGTCACTGTCAGTAGCAAGGGCAGAACCACCTCAGGCTCGAAACGCCATGAACTGTCAATCGTTTCGCCCGGCGTATGGCCGAAAGCCGATGGCGTTGCCAGCATCAGGCTCAGCATTAGCAACGGCTTTAGTTGATTGCCAATAATGAATCCGCCAAAAAATTTGTTCACGAAAAGTACGAAAAAGTCCATACCACGATTTTGTTGATTATTTTTTCCTGTTTTCCGTAGATCATATTTTTTCTCGGGAATCACCTTGTCTTTAAAAAGCGATATCCTTTCGCACACCTGTACGTTATCTGCACAGCGGAATTAAAAATAACGTAACAGCACTGAAAATGAACGCAACCAGAAATCCAAGGCTGGTAATCAGGCCGAACATCGCAAGAAAGCGTGTGCGACCTTCGCCGACGTCGAGCAGATCATGCGCTGATCCGCTCATCTCATACCGTACTTTCCGCCAGTTGTAGACCGCGACACCGGCAGCGGACAATGCAAGCAGGACCGCAACCACATTTATCGCCAACAAACTTTGCCAAACCTTATCGGTGTGCGCCGCAATCGTTGACGGTGGATCGGCTTTGCATATTGCTGTGGTCAAAACATAGGAACCCAGTTCCAGGCCTATCCAGGCTAGCGGCGCACCGAGAATGCCGAACCATAGTCCAGTCAGGCTGATTTCTTCTCGATGCGGCGAGGGATGTGCAGGGTTTGCCGATGTATTATTCTCCATAGCATCACCGAAGATAAGGATATAAATAAAAACTGCTGAATACCGCCAGCCATACCGCATCGACAAAATGCCAATAAACGACGCCTATCGATATCGGTGTGTGGCGCTCGGCATTGAAATAATCCAGTGCGGCCCAGATGAACAACACTCCCAGCATCAATATACCGCCCAATACATGCAGCATATGGAAACCGGTTATCGTGAAATACAGCGAGCCGTAGGCGTTATCCGTCATCGAGAAAGTTTTCAAATGCCATTCCAGAAACTGGACGACTATGAAAACCATACCCAAAACCAGTGCCAGGCCAATCGCCAGCAGCTGCCTTATCAATAACCCCCGGCGCATCGCTCGTTCGCCCCACCATAAGACCAGACTGCTGGCGAGAAGAATAATCGTATTGGGGAGGGCTAAACGCAGTGATGGCATAGCGATCGGCAACCAAGTGGTTTTTGCCTGACTAGCAAGGTAAAAATAACTAAACAACAGATAAGAAAATAATGCGGCTTCAGTGGCGATCAACATCAACATCCCCCACCAACCCGAAGCGCGACGGCCTATAGCGCCTACCGGCAATTGTTTCTGAAATAGAGGGCCATTAGTCATAATGCACATCCATAGTTTGGCATTTCACGCTTTGGACAAGCGCGGTTGGCCATAACCATATCAACAGGCAGCCAAGTATGCCGACCGTACTCAGTGCACATAGCCACCCGCTATGAATCAGTGCGCTGTAGCACAGCGCGGTCAGCAACACTGCCATTACCAGAGGCGCAAAGGAATCAGGCGGCATCTTGAGGATGACATCGGGCTCACCATCCAACACGGTGACGCCCATTGTTTCACGTCCTTGAGCCAACAGCGGCCCCCGGTCAAGTACGGACGAGTCCGAACCTTCTTCGGACAGATGCGACTCCCACAATGGATGGCGGCTTGCCACCGTCGGAATTACCGCAAAGTTATAGGGCGGAGGCGGCGAGGCTACCGCCCATTCAAGCGTAGAAGCATCCCAGGGATTGGGGCCGGATTTTTCCCCTCGGCGCAGGCTAAGCGCGACATTGGCCACAAACAGCAACACGCCGATCGCAAACAGGAAAGCGCCTATCGTGGTGACAAAGTTAAGCGTATCCCAGCCATAGCCGTTGGAATAGGTATAGATCCGCCTCGGCATGCCCAGCAGTCCGCTGATATGCATAGGGAAGAAAGCCAGGTTGAAACCGATGAACATGGTCCAGAAATTCCAACGGCCCAAACGTTCATCCATAAGCCTGCCGGTTATTTTCGGAAACCAGAAATAGATACCGCCAATCACAGGAAACACATTGATGCCGAGCAATACATAATGCAAATGCGCAACGACAAAGTAAGTATCGGTCAACTGCCAATCCAACGGCACCGCAGCTGTCATGAAGCCGGATACACCACCGATCACGAACAACAACACGAACGAGGCAAAGAACAGGAACGGCACTTTGAACACCGGCCTGCCCATCCATATCGTTGCAATCCACGCAAATACCGCCACCGCGCTCGGGATCACAATAACAAAACTGGCTGCGCTGAAAAACGACAGGGACATAGGCGGCAGGCCGGTGGCGAACATATGGTGTACCCAGACGCCAAAACCGATGAACATAGTCGCTACGGTGGATAATGCAACCGGCGTATAACCTACCAGCGGACGGCGGCAAAAAGTCGGCAAACCGTCGGAAATAATACCCATGGCCGGTAATACGATGGCATAGACCCACGGATGGCCGAACATCCAGAATAAATGTTGCCACAGCAGCGGGTTGCCGCCGCCACCGTCATCGAAAAAATGGGTGCCGACTCGCCGGTCCATCCATAACATCAGAAAAGCCAGACTCACTGCCGGCACCGCCAACAGGTTGCCGACCGAGGCAGTCAACGTGCCCCAGACCAAAATGGGCAACCGGTTGAGGGACATTCCCGGTGCACGGGAGCGAAACAGCGTAACCACAAAATTGATGGACCCCACCGTGGTGGAAATGCCAAGCAGTATCATGCCCAATGCATAGAAATCGATGCCCTGCCCCGGATTGTAGCTTAATGAAGAGTAAGGCACGTAATTGAACCAGCCGCTGTTGGGGCCATCGCCCGCCAAAAAACTCGCATAAATGAATAGGCCCGAGAACAGGAATACCCAGTATGACAAAGCGTTGAGGCGCGGGAACGCCATGTCGCGCGATCCCAGCAACAGCGGCCACAGGTAATTGCTAAAACCCGACAACACCGGCAAAGCGTATAAGAAGATCATCGTGATGCCATGCATCGTGAACATTTGGTTATACTGCTCCGGCGTCAGCACATGCTGATTGGCGTGTGCGAGCTGTAAGCGCATCATCAGTGCTTCAAGCCCGCCTAGCAGCAGGAAAGCGAATGCAGTGACCAGATAGCGGATGCCGATAGTCTTATGGTCGACGGTGGTGAGCTGTCCGCGCAGTCCCGGAGGCGTTTCCCATAGCCGCTGCAAGCGCGCTGCATTCTCCGGGTCGGAGGCTTGGGAAATAATCGGTGTCCGGTAAAAGTCAGTGTCCGTCACATCAAGCTCCATTATTTCAAGCTGCCGAGATAAGCGACCACATCGGTCAATTCTTGCGGCGAAAGATGCAGGGACGGCATGCTGCTGCCCGGCTTCAGGGCTTGTGCGTCATCGATCCAGGCCGCGGCGTTATCGGTATTGTTGACCAGCAGTCCTGCGGCAATAGTGCCGCGGCTCGCCACATGCGTGAGGTCCGGGCCGAGATTGCCGCCGGCTATGGTACCGCGCACTGCATGGCATACACTGCAACGCGTCATAAACACGTTTTGTCCTTGTTGCAAAGTCTCGCTTTGCGGCGCGCCAACCGCCGCCAGTTGCTGCCGATTCCACGAGGCAAACTCGTCAGGCGTCTGCGCGATCACATGGAATGCCATATGCGCGTGCTGCACACCGCAGTATTCAGCGCATTGACCAAAATAATCACCGGCTTTGTCGGCCTGTATCCAAGTGCTGTTGTGTTGGCCGGGGATCACATCCATCTTGCCTGCCAATTGCGGCACCCAAAATGAATGGATGACATCGACGGTTGCCAAATTGATACGTACCGGCTCGCCGGTGGGAATATGAATTTCATTGGCCGTAGTAAAGATCAGCGCCGGCTTGTCATTTTGGTATCTGACTTCCCACCACCATTGATGCGCTGTTATATCGATAGTCAACGTCGGCGCACGAGCAGGCGAAGCGACAGCCGCCAAGGTGAAGATTGTCCATACCGCACTGGCAAACAACACCACGGTCGAGATGCCGACGCCTATGTATATCAACATCATGCCGCCGGAGTCGCGGGTGATCGGAAGATGGCCTTCGGCATCAGGCCGGGCTTTTTGTCTGCGACTGAAAATCGCCACCAGCAACAGTATGGCTATGATGGCTGTCACTAGCAGCGATATGGTTATCAGCCCCCAGCCCAGTTTGACCAGGGGATCAGCCGCAGGGCCGAAACTATACAGATAATCAAGCGGGGTATCCATCATCACGCTCAATCTGACGATTTCGGCTGGGCCGGTGGATTGGACGGCGCGGGCAAGGCGCTCAGCGTCTTGATATAAGCCGCCAGCTTCCAGATCGATTCCTCAGGCAGAGCGCTACCGAATGCAGGCATGCCGTTGGGGCGTCCTTGCAGGATAGTCAGGTAGATCTGTTCCGGTCTGTCGCCGTAAACCCATTCATCATCCGACAGCGGCGGTCCCATGCCGCCGCCTCCCAAAGGCGCATGACAGCCTGAGCAATTCATGCTGTTGAACAATTTACGTCCTTCCACGATAGCCTGGTTATCATTCGCGTACGGATTGGCATAGGTAGCGGACTTGGCCTGCACCGGAATATGCGTTTGGCCGACTTCGGTCTGTAAAAGCTGTTTGGGCGTCGGTTCGGACGGATTTTGCGGCTGTAGCTCTTGAGAATAAACGGCTGATCCCGTAGTGAAAAAGACAACTGCGATCAGGCTCAAGATGATGCTACGCATAATGCAACGCTCGCTAGTCAATTTCGAAAGGACGCCGGTTCATGGAATCTATCCATTTGCGGCACATGGTATCCATCCAGCAAGATGCGGATGGTATCGCGATTGCGGTCGAGCGCGGCATTGAGCCGCGCCTTCAACGATTCATCGCCTTTACGTACAGCCAATGAAATCGAAAAGGCAAGCGGCAATTTATCTTGTTTGCTATAGCTTAGCGGTACGATGGTCAGGGCAACCGGTTCATCTTTGGCAAAATATCCGGCCATGGGTCCCCAGACTATAGCGACATCGATATCTCCCTGGGCCACGCCTTTTACCAATTGCAAGGGCGGATTGGCATCGCTGTAATCGCCGTAGATACTGTAACCGACCACATTATTGGTAATGCCGCTATGAGCCAGCGCGAGTGCAGGCGGCGGGCTGTTGTTGCCGAGCAGGTGTACGCCGATGCGAAGCTGCTTGAGCTTAGGGTCATCCAGCGAACGGATGCCGTAATCACGATCGCTTCGATATACCAGTACATAGCTTGAGCGATAATAAGGCTGGGTCGTCAGCGCCTTGTCATCCTTGCTGGGCAGGCCCATCACAACGTCACAAAGCCCTGCATTCAGCGTTTCGCGCAAAAATCCGCGCCGTTGCGCATGCCAGGTATATTCGACTTTCCGGCCTAACGACTGCGCCAACAGTTCGGCCAGACGATTTTCAAAACCTTGTCCGGCCTGGTTGGAAAACGGCAGATTGTTGGGATCGGCACAAACGCGCAGTATGCGATTCGCATCCGCTTGATCATCACTCCAGGCCGGTGCTTGCAGCAGTACCAGCATGAGCAGCAAATTCATGTTAAGCCAGGTCATTTGGCAGCCTCCGGCAGCGCGAACACATACAACATGCCGCCGGCTGCGGTCGCCATCGGCAAGTCGGCGGAAATGCCGCTGATGCCCAGGCCGCCGAAAGGTATCCGGGTATCTAGCTCGCCTGCAACGCCTGCCCCGGCCCAGCCGCCGACACCGGACAGCACTGCCACATACTGTTTGCCGGAGGCGTTATAGGTAATCGGCTGACCGATCACGCCGGAGCCGGTGCGAAACTTCCATAATTCTTTGCCGGTCTTCGCATCGACGGCTTTGAACCAGCGATCCATGGTGCCGTAAAACGCGACATCGCCTGCCGTTACCAGTGCGCCGCTCCATACCGGAAATTTTTCCTTGATCGACCATGCGGGTTTCGAAGTAACCGGGTCCCACGCGGTAAACGCGCCGCGATTGCCGCCCGGTCCGGCCTTGATCACCACTTCGGCACCGACATAGGGCGTGCCTGCAATATAGCCGACCTCCGTGCCTTTCATATCCATGCAGATATTGTTATGCGGTACATACAAGAGCTGCGTTCGCGGCGAATAGGCCGAAGGCTGCCAGTCCTTGCCGCCGGGCGCGGCCGGACAGATATCTTTGACCTGTTGGTCCTGATGCGTTTCCTTATCCTTGGCCATGACCGGACGGCCGGTTTTCAGGTCGATTTTTTCGACGCTATTGGTGTGGGTGAATGGAACCGCTGAAATGATCCGGCCATCGGTGCGATCCATTAAATACATATAGCCGTTGCGATCAGGATGGAGCATGGTCTTGCGCGGCTTGCCGTCAATGCTCAGATCGACCAAGACATTCTCGTTGACGCCATCGTAATCGTGAAAATCGTGCGGACTGTATTGGTAAGCCCATTTGGCATAGCCGGTATCGGGGTCGCGGGCAAAAATGCTGCATGCCCATTTATTGTCGCCGGGGCGCTGGTCGGCATTCCAGGCACCGGGATTACTGGTGCCGTAATAAACCAGGTTGAGTTCGGGATCGTACGACAGCCAACCCCATACCGTACCGCCTCCGACTTTCCAGGCGTCGGCGGGCCATGTGCTAACGCCGAGGTCGTGCCCGGTATCTGAGTCGTAAGGCGCTTTGAAATCCGTTCCAATCAGTACATCCTTGTCTGGTCCTGTGCTATAAGCGCGCCAGACTATTTTTCCGCTTTTCAGGTCAAGCGCTGTTAGCCAACCCCGCACGCCCATTTCGCCGCCGCTATTGCCGACCAGTACTTTGTCTTTGACGATCAGAGGCGCCATGGTCATGGTTTCGCCCAAATTGATGTCGCCGAGTTTGATTTTCCAGGCTTCCTTGCCGGTATTGGCATCGACAGCGATGGTTTGATTGTCCAACGTATTGAAGACCACTTTACCGTCGGCAAAAGCGGCTCCGCGGTTAACGACATCGCAACAGGCTACGCCTTGAGATGCTCGTTGGGGATGCGATTTGTACGCCCATTTGATAGGACCGCCAGGCTCATTTAAATCCAGCGCATACAGAATATTAGGATAGGGCGTGACGATATACAGTGTGTCGTTGACAACCAACGGCGCGGCTTCGTGACCATGAAGAACGCCGGTTGAGAACGTCCATGCCACCTGCATCCGGTTGACGTTGTTTGCGTTAATTTGGGTTTCTTCGCTAAAGCGCGTCGACGCATAGTCTTTTGCCGGCATAGTCCATTGCATATCGGCGGTAACCGGCGCGGGGGCTTCTGCATCCGCCTTCAGACAAAACGAAAACAATATCAGGAAAGCAGCATAACGAATCTGGAGTAACAACATTTAACCACCTGGTATGGATGAGTAAAAGGGATGCTCAAGTCGGTCAACACACGAGTACAAAGGCAATATAAGTTCTCATGACCCACTGTTTTAAATATTAAGGTATGTCCAAACCTCACTTCGGTACGGTATCGCACATAGAATCTGTTAATGGGATATGGCTATTCCTGTTTTCGCCTATTGCCAGAAAAATCACAAATAATTTACCGGACCCATCTATCGAATTAGCGGAGTTCATTTCAAAACAGGTAATTGAACGAATTAATTGGATGGAGCTAAAACAGGAAATGATAAGGACGAAAGGAGAGAGCTCTGCTTTTGTCCGTTGCCGGACGAAGCTGTTTTTATGAATCAGTGATTATGCGGAATGCTCGGATAATCATTAGTTTTGGGGGGATATGTTGCAATTTCGAATGAGGATCAAAGGCTGAGCTTCGACTTATTCGGCACTGTTGACTGCCGAAGCATCGTGAGACTATTTTTGGTGATAATTAGCCCATGCGCGTCGGCAGCGGTTCTAAGACAAGCTTTAAATATGCGGTTCCTGAATTATTATTTAGTCAGTATCGGGTCGGAAAAAGAGGCATTTTGAGAGCATTAAGACAGCGGTTTTTCCTTGCATTTTTTAGGTGCGCTCTGTACCTAAATTCAATAAACCGCCGTCAAGATAATACGTCACCGAGACTTCACCGGTTTTTTAGGAAAAATAACCTAAAGCCGACTTTGTTTAAGTTCATTTTTTACGACGTCTTTTTTTAGGTTTATTAAGCGCGACTTGTTTTTCCGCCAGCTCAAAATCTATCTTCTTTTCATCCAGATCAACACGGGCAACCCTGACGTTGACACTATCGCCCAGACGGTAATTGATGCCGGTGCGCTCGCCTCTTAATTGGTGGCTGGTCGCATCAAAATGAAAATAATCCTGCGCCAGATTGCTGATATGAACCAAGCCTTCGATATAAATCTCGGCCAGCTCAACAAAAAAACCAAACGAGGTAACTGCTGAAATAATGCCGGGGAACTCCTCGCCAACCTTATCCATCATATATTCGCATTTGAGCCAGCTCACTACATCCCGCGTAGCATCATCGGCACGTCTTTCATGGGCGGAGCATTGTTCTCCCAAAATCACCATATCGGGAACCCCATAGAAAAAACTTTCCACCGGCTTGCCCAGTAAACAATGCCTGATCGCACGATGCACCAGCAAATCGGGATAACGACGAATAGGCGAAGTAAAATGCGCGTAAGCTTCCAATGCCAAGCCGAAATGGCCTTTTAACTCGGGACTGTAAACGGCCTGCGACATCGAACGTAACAATACGGTCTGTATCAAATGCGCATCAGGCCTGTCTTTGATTGACTCGATCAGATGCATATAATCCAGCGGCGTCGGTTTAGCGCCGCCGCCTAAGCTTAAGCCCAGCTCGCCCAGAAAAGTTTTCAGGTTAAGCAGCTTGTCGGCACTCGGACCATCGTGTATCCGCAACAGCTTGGGTATTTTCTTGCCGTTTAAAAAACGTGCCGCCGCCATGTTCGCGGTGATCATAAACTCTTCAATCAGTTTGTGCGCGTCGTTACGCACCACAGGCACTATCTTTTCGATTTTACGTTCTGCGCCGAAAATAATCCGGGTTTCCTGCGTATCAAAATCCATAGCGCCGCGTTGCTCACGGCTCACCCGCATAACCTTGTAAAGCGCGTATAACTCCTGCAAGTGCGGCAGCACGGCTTTATATTTCTCGGCTAGTGCGGCATCGCCGTCGACAAGCATTTTTGCGACTTCGGTATAGGTCAACCGGGCATGAGAACTCATCACCGCATCGAAAAAGCGTGACCGTGTAACTTGGCCTTGCTCGTTAATGAGCAGTTCACACACCATGCATAAGCGATCTACATGAGGGTTAAGCGAGCACAAGCCATTGGACAAAATTTCCGGCAACATCGGTATGACCCGCTCCGGGAAATAGACCGAGGTACTACGTTTTTGGGCTTCTTTGTCCAATTCCGAATTAATCTGCACATAGTGCGAAACATCGGCAATCGCAACCAGCAGCTTCCAACCCTTGGGGGTTTTTTGGCAATAAACCGCATCGTCAAAGTCGCGGGCATCTTCGCCGTCAATAGTGACCAACGGAATTTTCCGCAAATCGGTCCGGTTTTCTTTTGCCGACTCAGGCACTTCTTTTTTAAGCGGTTTAATTTCTTCCAGCAATTCATCAGGCCATTGATTAGGCAGCCCATGGGAACGGATCGCCATGTCGATTTCCATTCCCGGTGCCATGTGCTCGCCCATGATCTCGATAATCCGGCCAATAGGCTGGCGAAGTTTGGTCGGTTGCTCGACAATTTCCGCAACGACAATCTGTCCTTGTTTAGCCTTGCCCGCGCCGTCTTTTTGCAGCAGGATGGTCTGCGCTATATTTTTGTTATCCGGCACCACATAGGTAAAGCCGTCTTCCTTATAGAGCCGTCCTACAACGTGGTGGGTATTTCTCTGAAGAATTTCAACGACCGCGCCTTCCCTGCGGCCTTTTTTGTCAACCCCGGCTATACGCGCCAGCGCCCGGTCATTGTGCAGCAACGGATTCATTTCCCGCGGCGATAAGAAAAGGTCATCCGAGCCATCATCCGGCTTAAGAAAACCAAAACCGTCCGCATGGCCGATAATGCGACCGGCAATTAAATCTTCGTTATTAACCAGACAATATTTTTTACCCCGGTTAAATAATAATTGTCCATCCCTTTCCATCGCCCGTAACCGGCGGCGCAAAGCCTCCAGCTGATCTTCGGTTTCAAGGAAAAACGCCTCTGCAATTTCTTCACGGCGCAACGGTTTGCCAGCATGTTCGATCAATTGGAGAATTAATTCGCGGCTGGGAATGGGATTCTCATATTTCTCGGCTTCGCGCTGAGCATATGGATCTTTTGTTGAATTAAATTCAACGTCTTTTTTAGACTTCAATGTCATTTAAATAATTAAATAGAAGAGGATGGATACAATAAACATATCTGCATATATAAGCCTAGTATATCGATTAGGGTTGAAAGAGAAAAGTTTTTGGGTTTTATGTAAAAAACTTTTCTCCGGTAACTCGAGGCAACATCATTACGTCTAACTCGAAATCATTTAAGTTTAGTTAAAAACTTCGCGCTTAATTGACAAAACCAAACAAGGTAGGTATAGTGCGCGCTCACTTTAGCTTTTACAGCTAGCCTCTGCCGAGGTGGTGAAATTGGTAGACACGCCAGCTTCAGGTGCTGGTGGGGGCAACCCCGTGGAGGTTCAAGTCCTCTCCTCGGCACCATAATTAATTATATTCCTTTCTTATTGATTTCGCCCGTTTTTTAACAAGACGAGTGGAGTAAATTTTCTCTATATCACACAACCTGCTGCGTACTTTGTTACAAATAATGTATCGAACAGTAGAGAAATGATGTCCACTACTTCGAGTTACATTTATCCGGCCAACCACCATGATGTGTCGACACTTTTCAGGGCACAGCATTAAACAGCTTCCTGCACAAGGGTCATAAATCGCTTAAGTAGCGTATTAGCCGCATCGGTGTTACAAATTGCCGCCTGTAATTCTGTAACGTCAATTCCCTCCCTAAGCAATGAAGCGGTTTGTTCATCAAAGTAAGCTCTCATAATGTCTGCTGAAAATTCAGGATGAAATTGCACACCCCAGGCACTGGCGCCGAGGCGAAACGCATGATTGGCCTCAAACGGATTTTCTGCAAGCCTTACCGCATTCGCCGGTAACTTGATAACCGTCTGGGCATGTGTGGCATGGGCTATAAAATCATCGGGTAAAAATCCCAGCAGCCTGTCCTTTTTGCCCTCTGGAGTCAACTTAATAGAGACTGTACCAATCTCACGCCCTTCGGGATGATAATCCGAACATCCACCCATAGCCTGCGCCAGTAGCTGATGTCCAAAACAAATGCCAAGCACTGGAATATTACGCTCCACCACTTGCGGTATCCAAGATGCCAGCACCTGTATCCAAGCATCCTTATCGGTTACCATCGCATGGGAACCGGTTATGATAACGCCCGATAGCATTTCAACAGACGGCAACGCGTCGCCCTCCAAAACGTTGACTACCGATATCTTTGCGCTAGGCGATGCAATTGCGCGACTTATCCAATCTTCAAAGTCACCCAGACTTTGCCGAATTGTTGCAAAAGTAGAACCCGCTTTAATGATAATGATCTTGTTCATAGAGCCTGTTATGGATAACGTTGAAAAATACACCGACAAAGACATGGACTCTGCGCATGCTCGGCCGCTGAATATTATTTTATCGGGTTTTACAAAACAAATGTGACAGGTTGGTTTCGCCCAGAAACCGATTGATCGTCGCAGCAGTTGTCGGCCACTATACAAATGGCGCAAAAGCAGACCGGATGCTAAAATCATCCGCTCAACAATTTTAATTTTTTAGGAAAAACATGAGCAAAATTACTATCGAACACAATCCTAGTGAAGAGCGATTAAAACAGCTGGGTGTTTCCAGCTGGGAAATCTGGGAAAAGGAAATTTCAAGCTTTCCAATAGATTTCGATGAAACTGAGTGCGCTTATGTGCTGGATGGCGAAATTCTGGTCACGCCGGCCGGTGGCGAACCGGTACGCATCCTGCCGGGCGATCTGGTGTCGTTCCATGCAGGATTGGATAGCCAATGGGAAGTGATTAAGCCATTACGCAAGCATTACAGCTACGACTATCCCAATGGCATTTAACCGATAAATTGCGCTCCGCAAAATCGCCCATGCTTTAGCGTTGGTCTTGATTGGTCATCACGGCCATCAAAACCATCCTGACGCGAGCCTTATCTCACTGTTGTTCCGCCACGGCTTCCACTGTCGCAGCCGGTTTCCAACCGCCGCCTAAGCTTTTATAGACGGCGATTAAATTCCTTGATGTTTGCGCGTTGGCTAATGTGAGCTGATTCTGAGAAGCATAGAGCCTGCGTTGTGAATCCAGCACTTCCAAATAGGAGGCCAAGCCTTCTTCATAACGTTTAAGCGCAATCTCGTAGACATGAAGATTTTCCGCAGTCGCTTTTTCCAAGGACTGCGAATATCGTTCCTGCTCGATATAGGCATGAAACGAACGCTCGACATCCGATAACGCACTGATGATCGCCATCTTGTATTTAACCAAGGCTTCCTGCTGCTTTGCATCAGCAACATCAAGGTTTGCCGATAATGACCCGTAACTCAGAATGGGCCACAACACACTGGCTCCCATACTCCATGACTTGCTACTTATATTCAACAAATTCGCGGCATTGGTGTTAAAAAGCCCAATAAAGCCGACCAGGGAAATATCCGGGAAGAATTTTGCAACGGCGACGCCTTGCTGGGCTGTGGCCGAAGCGAGCTTACGTTCCGCGTTACGAACATCGGGCCGTTGGGCAATGACGTAAGCCGGGGCTGCCAGTACCAGTTTTTTGTCGCTGACCGGTAGCGCTGAAACCGGATTGACAAGCCTATGCGCCACGCCGGGCTGTTCCCCCAACAGGACATCCATACTGAATTCCGCCTGCGCCAGCAGATTGCTATAAAAGGGAATTTGCGTCTGATCTTGATGCTGCTGCGCCTCCGTCCTTGAGACATCAAGTCCGGCAGTTTTGCCCTCTTCAAATACCTGTTTAATAATCTCGGTCGTTTTCTTGTCCGATTCGATGGTTTCCAATGCTAGGTTCAATTGAGACTGATACTGGCGAATATCAACGTAAGTATTCGCTATCTCAGCCAAGGTGCTGATCAAAACATCTTCGCTTGAGATAGCCGACGCTTCCAACTCGTCTCTGGCAGACTCCGCCTCACGGCGATGACCTCCAAATAAATCGAGTTCCCAACTTGCATCGAAACCGGTCTTAAAAATATTGAACGGTTTTTTCAAAGCACCGGAAAAACTAGCCGGGACGCCACTTGGAAAACCGATTTGATTGGCTTGGCGATTACCGCTAGCCATCGCCTCGCCAACCGGAAACAAAAGCGCTTCGGCGGAATCACGCAAAGCACGCGCCTCGGCAATTCGCGCCTCGGCAATCTTGATATCCAAATTGCTACCGGCTGCTTTTGCTATCAATTGATTTAAAATTGGGTCATGGAAATTCTGCCACCAGGTTTGTTCGATAGCGACATTATCCTTTTCATTTTGTTTATCCGAGTATGAAATCCAATTTTTCGGCAGCACAATGTCCGGTTTTCGATAATCAGGCCCCACCATGCATGCCGTCAATAAAAAACTCAGTCCAAATAGAGTCAATAAGCGTAACGCATAAGAAATGCCGGAAGTAATGATCATATATGCCTACCTTGTTCCGGAGTAAAATCGAAAAATGCCATCGTATTGCTAAATATAAAAAGAAAAGCCGGTAATACGGATTAAGATAAAAGCATGGTCATTGGCTTGTCTCGTGACATAACTTATCAGCCACCTGCCAATTTTGACCAACGTCACAGCCAATAGACTTTTGGATGTTTGAGGCATATTTTTGGTCATCCCATATATCGACGAAACATCCAGTTGGCTATGGCAAGGGTTCCTGCGGCTATCACCATCAATGGCCAGAGGCTTTGCAAAAGCACCGGCAGCCCTATATCTTTCAGAAAGACGCCTTTTACAATGACGATGAAATGACGTAACGGGTTCAACCAATCCAGGTATTGCAACCATATTGGCATATTCTCGACCGGTGAAACAAATCCGGAGAGCAGGATAGTCGGCATCACAAAACTAAATACCCCTAGAAAAGCTTGCTGCTGTGTAAAGCAGATTGAAGAAATCAACAGACCGAACCCTGCCAGAGCAAGGATATAGAACACCATGCTTACGTAGAGCAGCGCAAAAGAACCGACAAAGGGTATCTGGTAAATAAAGATACCGGCCAAAAGAATGATCGTGGCCTGCACCATAGCCACTAACATTGCCGGAACGGTTTTACCGACCATAATCATACCGGGTGTCAACGGCGAGACCAGAAGCTGGTCAAATGTTCCCTGCTCTCGTTCGCGGGCTACGGATAGCGCAGTTACAATCAGTGTGCTGATCGTCGTGATAATAGCCACCAGGCTAGGCACAATGTGGCGCACATAATCAAGATTCGGATTGAATTGATTCCGGACAATCAAACTGGAGCGGGCAAACCGCTTTTGATTCGACAGACGCTCTTCGGTGTAACCCTGAAGAATTTGCTGCACATAGCCCAACGCAATCTGGCCGCTGTTCGAACGGCGGCCATCAAGTAAAGCCTGAATACTTACTGGATGCCCGGCGGCAACTTTTCGCGAAAAATCGGCAGGAAAACGAATGACGATCAACGCTTGCTGGTCATCGAGAACTTTGCGTACTTCCGCTTCACTGTAGAGAGGAATCAGTTCACTGAAAGCTTTGGCTTGGGAGAAGCGCTGAAAGAGTTCGATAGACTCTTTGCCATTATCTTCATTAAAAACGGCCAACGTGTTGTTAGTGACCTCCAGCGTAGCCGCAAAAGGGAATAGCGCCAGCTGTAGCAAGACCGGCATGATTAGTATCATACGGCTCTGCCGGTCTCGAAGGAGAGCCTGCAGTTCCTTGATGATCAAAGTTACGATCCTCGACACCATGGCTATTCCAGACGACGGCGGGTTTTCAACGCTGTCAAACCGATGAAAAATACAGCCGCTAAAAGAAGAAAAAGTCCACTGCGAAGTATCACGGTCCAGACAGTGCCTGCCTGAAAAATAGTTTGTATGGCCGTCACAAAATAACGTGCTGGTATCAAGTAGCTGACGGCCTGAATAATAGTGGGCATGCTACGGATTTCGTAAATGAAACCCGAAAGCATCAGGGCCGGTAGAAACGCGGCATTCAGCGCCGCTTGGGCGGAATTAAATTGATTGCGCAACAAGGTTGAGAGTAACAAGCCCATGCCGAGACAACTGGCTAAAAATAAGGTGCCGATGCCCCACAACACCAGAAACGAACCGCGAAACGGGACATGCAGGATAAAGACTGAAACGCCAACGCATAAGAATAGAGAAATAATTCCCAAAACATAATAAGGCAGTAACTTGCTGAGCAACAGTTCGGAACGCATCACCGGCGTCGCCAGCAGCGTCTCCATCGTGCCGCGCTCCCATTCGCGTGCAACCACCAGGGAGGTCAGCAAGGTGCCGATGACCGTCATGATGATGGTGATTGACCCCGGAATGATATAGTTGCGGCTCTCGGCTGAAGAATTGAACCAGAATCGGGATTCAATACCAATTTCGGCCGGCCGTGCCTCACCGCGCTCAGCAGCTCGTTGCAATAGCCAGCCATTCCAGGCGCCAGTCACATAATTTTGCACAAAATTTGCGGTATTCGGTTCCGCTCCGTCCGTAACCAGCATAAGTGGCGAGGTATCCGTAGGACGTTTGAGTTTCTCGGCAAAATCCATTGGAACCACGACGAACCCTCTCACCATTCCAACAGTCATCGCCTGGTCCATTTCCTCGCGATTACCCCCTGTGGTCACACGAAGGTAGGGTGAGCCATAAAGACTATCCGCGAAATGCCGCGCTTCCGGGCCGGTATCTTCGAGAACCAGCCCAATTCGCAAGGCAGTCGAGTCGAGATTAATGCCGTATCCAAAAATAAAAAGCAGGACCACCGGGAGCAGGAAAGCAATAATGTTACTGCTGGGATCGCGCAGAATTTGCAGCGTCTCTTTGCGGCATAAGGCGCGAAGCCGGCGGAAGGATATTTTATTTTTCATGATAGGGTCTCGCCGGGTTGCCCCTGCACCAAGGTGATGAACGCCTCTTCCATCGACGGGTCCGGATTTTGCGGCGTGGACACCTGAGCCTTAAGTTGGTCGGGCGTGCCGGTCGCGATGATCTTGCCACGGAACACCAATGCAATTCGGTCGCAGTATTCGGCCTCATCCATAAAATGCGTGGTGACCATCACGGTTACCCCTTTTTCCACCATACCGTTGATATGAGTCCAGAACTCCCGGCGCGTGACAGGGTCTACCCCGGAGGTAGGCTCATCGAGAAAAAGAATCGGGGGTTCGTGCATGACCGCGCAGGCCAGAGCGAGGCGCTGCTTGAAACCGAGCGGCAGGGTATCGGGCGCTGTATCAAGATAGTGCTGTAACTTGAACACTTCGACCATCTCATTGACGACTCTTGTCTGCCTTTCGCCTTTTAAGCCGTAAATACCGGAAAAGAATATTAGATTCTGCCTAACACTAAGGTTTACGTAGAGCGAGAACTTCTGCGCCATGTAGCCGAGCTGCTGGCGAGCTAAGCTGGCGCTTACTTTCAGATCGATGTCCATCACGCGCGCAGTACCCGATGTGGGGACAAGCAATCCGCACATCATTCTGAAGGTAGTGGACTTTCCTGCACCATTCGGACCTATCAGGCCGAAAATTTCTCCGCGTTTGACCGCGAAGTTGACACGATCTGTGGCTGCGAAATCGTCAAACATTTTCGTCAGCTCAATGGCTTCGACTACAGTATCATGATCGCCTTTGGCAGGCGGCAAACGTTGCGCGAGAACAGAATCTCCCCCCGGCCCACCGCCCAAAGCTTCAATAAAAGCATCTTCAAACCGGGGAGCTACCGGAACGAATACGGCTTGTTCCCCAGCGTTGAGTTCATCCAGGTTTGGAGGCGCGGCACCGGCACGCAGCAGCAATCTGACATTTTGACCTTGTATTACGCCATCCATGACTTCGGGGCGGCGCAGCACGCGTGCCAGCAACTGGCGTCTGCTGCCGGTGACATTACGAATTTGTAAGCTGCGGTCACGGATACGGCTGGTCATGTCCTCGGGCTTTCCATAAAATATTAACTGGCCTTCGTTCATTAACAGCACATCGTGGCATAACTCGGCCTCGTCAAGATAGGCCGTGCTCCAGACTACCGTAATACCTTGATCGATAAGCTCGTGCACCATCTTCCATAATTCACGTCGCGATATTGGATCGACACCCACACCCGGCTCATCAAGCAAGAGCAAACGCGGTTGCCCGAGCAACGCGCAGGCCAGTCCGAGTTTTTGTTTCATGCCGCCGGATAATTTCCCGGCAAGCCGGGCGCTAAATTGAGTCAAATCGGTGTAGTCGAATAGCCGCTTGAACTTTAAGGAACGGTCTTCACCTATAACGCCACGCAAATCCGCGTAGAGCTCAAGATTCTCCAGTACAGACAAGTCTTCGTAAAGGCCGAATTTTTGCGGCATATAACCGACGCATTCCCGTAACTTCAATGCGTCATGAATTGGATCAAGCCCGTCAACGCAAATTTTTCCTGATGTTGGCGCCAGTAGCCCGGCTATGAGTCGTATAAGCGTCGTCTTGCCCGCGCCGTCCGGTCCGATTAAACCCGTGATCCTGCCCGGCAACAGTGCCGCCGAAAGTCCCTCCAATGCGGGCTTATTCGAATCCTTAAAAACTTTCCGGACGGAATCGAGTGTGACCAGAGCATCACTCATGGTGATTCGTCTGAAGAGGCGTTGCCGGCGAATTTGCAGCGAGCTTAATCGTTACCGGCATGCCCTGCCGTAACATTTGATCGGGATTGTCTACGACGATACGGAACCGGTAAACCAGTGAACTACGCAGTTCCGTTGTTTCCACAGCCTTTGGTGTGAATTCTGCGCGCGGCGAAATATAACCGATGTGACCGCTATAGGGCTTGTCCAAACGCGAATCCGTATAGATATCAACTTGGGTTCCGGGATGAATGCGCCCGAGGTCGGGTTCATGCAGATAGGCGCGAACCCAAACCGGATTTTGCAAAGAGACCGTAAACACAGTGGCTCCTGCCGACAGAATGGAGCCGACCTCCTGAGCTCGAGTGAGAATAACGCCATCGGACGGGGCGATTAAAATGGCGTCTTTAACCTGAAGCTCGGCGCTGGCTAGCGCTGCTTCGGCTTGCGCCAGGTCGGCCTTGGCCTGGGCGATGTCTTCGACCCGAAATCCGGCTTCGAGCAAGGCCAGGTTTTGCCGCGCCGACATAAGTCGCGCTTCGACCTCCCGGTAGTTGGCCTCAGCATTATCTCGATCCTGGGCCGAGATACCTTTGGAATCGAGCGTTTTTTCCGACCTCTCGAACAGTCGCTTTGCATTAGCCGCCGTGGCTTCGCGCTCGCGAACCAGCGACCTGGCTTGTGCAATCTCCTGCGGTCGGTTGCCCGTCTCCTTCAACCTCAACCGCTCTTTCAGTGACTTGACCTGCGCAGCGGCGATGGCGACCTGGTTACGATAAGGCTCATCGTCAAGACGGGCAATAACCTCGCCGATCCTGACATCATTTCCTTCGTCATAAACAAGTTGAGAAAGCCTGCCGGCAACCCGGAAGCCAAGGTTGACCTCGCGTATATCGACGTTGCCGTAAAGTACCATCGCTCTTTCCGTGTCGGAATGATATTTGTGATAGAACAAGCCAATGCCCACAACCGCAAACAAAATAATTACAGCAGAGATTACTTTTTTCATAATGGGCTTCGTTTATGATTTGAGTCGGCAGAAGTCGAATCTTCGCCGAATCCGCCTGGGTAGGCTCAAGGAACTGGAATATTTTCCAAAACTTTATATTATCTGCCGCAAGTACCAACCTGATCTTGCCCGGATTTTACGAATTCTCCACCAACCGATTTTTCCAGTCTCAACTTCGGCTTATATAGTCCAATTGGGAGTGAATCCTTTTAAAATTGTAATACACGTCAGACTATTCTAACACTTGACGCTTCGCATCCTGTCGGGGTTTGAAAGCCGCTACGGATACAATCCGCCTCAGTAAGCAGATAGCATCTATCAGCCGAGAACCGCCCAATGCATCCACCACCCATTCACTTCCGCTGCAGGACGCGCTCGCCCCATAGACTTAACCTGTCCAGGTACAGATAAACCACCGGCGTAGTATAAAGCGTCAGCATCTGGCTGACCAGCAGGCCGCCGACGATGGATATGCCCAACGGCTGACGCAGTTCGGCACCGTAACCGTGCCCCAAAGCCAGCGGCAATGCGCCGAGCAGCGCCGCCAGGGTGGTCATCATGATGGGCCTGAAGCGTTGCAGACAGGCACTGAAAATAGCTTCTTCGGCACTGATGCCTTGCTCGCGTTCGGCATGCAATGCAAAATCAATCATCATGATCGCGTTCTTTTTAACAATACCGATTAATAAAATCACCCCGATCAACGCGATAATGCTAAATTCGGTCTTGCAAGCCAACAGCCCCAGTATTGCCCCTACACCGGCCGACGGCAGCGTCGAGAGTATTGTCAACGGATGCACATAGCTTTCATACAGCACACCCAGCACGACATAAATGCTGAACAGGGCAGCCAAAATCAACCAGGGCTGGCTGCTCAAAGATTCCTGGAAAGCCTTGGCCGAACCCTGAAAACTGCCGTGAACGGAAGCCGGGACACCAATATCTCTCATGGTTTTCTGGATGACTCGGGTCGCGTCCGATAAGGACATGCCGGGTTTAAGATTGAAAGAAATCGTTGCCGCAGCAAACTGCCCCTGATGGTTAACAGTCAGCGGGGTATTCGTCTGTTTAAAATCGGCGATGGCTGCCAGTGGAATCTGGCTATCTGCGGTTTGGCCGGTAACCGTGGATTTTATATAGAGTTGTTTTAAGGTCTGCGGATCATTCCAATATTGGGGCGCCAGCTCCATCACAACATGATATTGGTTCAGCGCCTCGTAAATCACGCCTACTTGCCGTTGACCGAAGGCGTCGTTCAATGTGGAATCCACAGCCGCCTGAGTGACGCCAAAGCGTGAGGCCTTGTCTCTATCCACGACCAGCGACATTTGCAGACCTTTATCCTGCTGATTGGTATTGACATCGGTCAGCTCCGGCAATGCGGACAAGGCGGTAAGCAGTTTCGGCGTCCATTCCCGCAAATCATCCAGATGTTCCGCTTGCAGCGTGAAGTCGAATAAAGCCGCTGAAAGGCGGCCGCCGATACGAAGATCCTGAACCGGTTGCAGGAACAGACTCGCACCGGGTTCTGCGGATAATTTTTTGTGTAACCGCTGGCTGATCTCGCCGATTGAGTCGCGCTGTTCGGGTGGCGTCAAAACCGCAAACATGCGTCCTGTATTGGTATTTTGGCCGCCGCCGGCAAAGCCCACAACACTGACGATGGCGGGATCTTTTTGCAAAATTTCGGCAAATTCATGCAGCTTTGTTTTCATCGATTGAAAAGAAATACTCTGATCGGCCTGGATGGTCCCGAATAACCTGCCGCTGTCTTGTACCGGGAACAAGCCTTTCGGTACGACAATGTACAAATAGACATTCAGCACAATGCCGGCGAAAAATACCGCCAACATCAGCGGCCCATGTTGTAACGCCCAGCGCAGACTTCGCTGGTAGCCGTTCTGGAAGCGCTTAAACATATTTTCCAACCAAACAGATAAACGGCCCGGCTGTTTTCGGTCTTGTTCCGACTCCAGCCAGCGGGCGCACAACATCGGTGTGACGGTCAGGGAAACCAGTAGCGATACCAGCACCGAAGTGGATAAGGTCACCGCAAACTCACGAAACAATCGGCCGACGATTCCGCCCATTAACAAAATAGGAATAAATACCGCAATTAAAGACAAGCTCATGGCCAGCACAGTAAAACCCACTTCTCGGGCTCCGACCAAAGCCGCTTTAAACGGCGGCAAACCTTTTTCAATGTGGCGACTAATATTTTCCAGCACCACAATAGCGTCATCGACCACAAAACCGGTGGCAATGGTCAACGCCATCAGTGACAGATTGTCCAAGCTGTAGCCGCAAAGATACATGACGGAACAGGAACCAATCAGGGAAACCGGCACCGCAATGATAGGAATTAAAGCCGAACGCCAATTACGTAAAAAAAGCAGTACCACGACGATCACCAGGCCGATGGAAATCATTAAGCTATGTTCAACCTCGTTGACCGAGGCCCTGATGGAGATGGATCGATCAATAACCACCGATAAATCGATAGCGGCCGGAATCATCGCTCGCAACTGCGGCAACATGGCTTTGACGGTGGCTACGGTCTCGATGATGTTGGCGCCAGGCTGCTTGTTGAGTATTAAGAGTACGGCGGGCTGGCCGTCTTTCAGCCCTTCGTTGCGCAAGTCTTCCACCGAGTCCACCGCAGCACCGAGATCGGAAATCCGTACCGCTGCGCCGTTTCGGTAAGCGACTATGATCGGCAGATAGTCCACAGCGTGTTCTGCCTGATCGTTGGCATGGATTTGCCAATTCCGGTCGCCGCTTTCCAGCGCTCCTTTCGGGCTGTTGACATTACCGGCAACAATCGACTTGCGGACATCGTCCAGCCCGATAGCATACTTGGCAAGCGCCGCCGGATTAAGCTCAATGCGGACAGCCGGCAACGAGCTGCCGCCGACAGATACCTGGCCTATGCCCGGCAGTTGCGAGATTTTTTGAGCCAGTATGGTAGACGCGGCATCGTACATCTGGCCGCGACTGAGCGTATCGGAAGTCAGCGCCAGAACCAGGATAGGCGAATCGGCCGGATTCACTTTACGGTAGTTTGGGCGGCTGGGCAGATTGGGCGGTAACAGGCTGCTGGCCGCGTTAATAGCCGCCTGGACATCCCGAGCCGCACCATTGATGTCTCGATTCAGATCGAATTGCAATGTGATCGCGGTTGAGCCCAGCGAGCTGGCTGAAGTCATTTCGGTAATGCCGGCAATACGGCCTAGGGCTCGCTCCAGTGGTGTGGCAATGGTGGCCGCCATGGTTTCCGGACTGGCCCCCGGAAAGCCGGCAGAAACGGTAATAGTCGGAAAATCCACTTGCGGCAGAGGCGCTACCGGTAATTGCAAAAAGGCGACGAAACCCGCCAGCGCAATCGCTAGGGTTAGCAGCGTGGTGGCGACCGGACGATAGATGAATAGCGAGGACAGGTTCACGGCTGGGTTTTACGGCTATCGGCCAGGTCGGTTTGCTGCACGTCGCCGCGTATCCGCCGGGCCAACCTATCCATCGCCAGATAAATGACCGGCGTGGTATACAAGGTCAGCAATTGGCTGAACAACAGGCCGCCGACCATGGTGATGCCCAGCGGATGGCGGAGTTCAGAACCGATGCCGCTGCCCAGCATAAGAGGCAGCGCGCCGAGTAAGGCCGACAGAGTGGTCATCAGAATCGGACGAAAACGCAGCAGACAGGCTTGATGAATAGCTTCCATTGGCGTCATGCCTTGCTTGCGTTCGGCTTCCAGCGCAAAGTCTATCATCATGATCGCATTCTTTTTGACGATACCGATCAATAAAATAATGCCGATGATCCCAATAATACCCAGATCGTTTCCGGTGCCAAGCAAAGCCAGCAATGCCCCCACACCCGCTGATGGCAGCGTGGAGAGTATGGTGATCGGATGGATGTAACTTTCATATAAAACCCCAAGCACAATATAAACCGTGACCACTGCCGCCAATATCAACCATAGCGTATTGCCTAAAGAGGCATTAAAAGCCAGGGCCGCTCCCTGATAATCGGTTTGTACGCTCAGCGGCAAGCCGATGTCTTTTTTGATTTGCTCAATCGCATCAATGGCGTCGCCCAACGCGGCGCCCGGCATTAAATTAAAGGAAATAGTGGAGGATGGAAACTGGTCGAGATGATTGATGGCCAACGCGGTTCGCCTCTCTGAAAATTGCGCCAGTTCCGATAGCAATACCTGTGTACCGTTAGTTGAAGGAATACGCAACTGGCTCAGTTGTTCAGGGCCGATCTGGGCAGCCGGATTAACTTCCAGCACCACCCGGTATTGATTGGATTGGGTGAAAATAGTCGATACCAAGCGTTGTCCGTAAGCATTATACAAAGCATTATCGATGGCGGCGGTGGTGACACCCAGCCGACTGGCGGTGGCGCGGTCAATATTGATATAGGCTTGCAAACCTTGATTTTGTAAATCGCTGGCGACATCCACAATATGCGGAATACTGCGCATTCGCTCCACCAGTCGCTGAGTCCACAAATCCAGCTCGGCGAAATCCACAGTTTCCAGCGTAAATTGGTACTGGGTTCGGCTGATGCGGTTTTCCAGCGTCAGATCCTGTACCGGTTGCAGATAAATGCCAATACCCTGCACTGCCGCCAGTTTCGGTCTTAAGCGTTGAATAATGGCTTCGGCACTTTCTTCGCGCTGATCATGAGGTTTTAAATTGATTAAAAACCGGCCGCTGTTTAAGGTTGGGTTACTGCCGTCCACACCGATAAACGACGATAAACTCTCGACAGCCTTGTCCTCTAGAATTTGAGTCGCCAATGCGGATTGACGTTCTGCCATCGCGGCAAAGGAAATACTGGGCGGGGCTTCGGAAATGCCTTGAATCAGTCCGGTGTCTTGCACCGGAAAAAAACCTTTCGGTATCAGGAGGTACAACATGACAGTCATCGCCAATGTAGCGAACGCCGTTATTAAAACCAGTTGTTGGTGGCGAAATACCCATTCCAGGCTGCGGCCGTAAGCGGCAATGACCCGCGTAAATAAATCGTCTCCGGCTTTAGGGTCATGCTTTTGCGGGCGCAGCATTTTTGCGCACATCATCGGCGTCAGTGTTAGCGATACCACCGCCGAAATCAGGATGGACACGGCCAGCGTAATCGCAAATTCGCGGAACAGGCGGCCTACCACGTCGGCCATGAACAGCAGCGGAATCAATACGGCTACCAGCGAAAAGGTCAACGAGATAATGGTAAAGCCGATCTGCTCGGAACCTTTCAGCGCTGCTTTCAGCGGCGGATCGCCGCGCTCGATATAGCGTGAGATGTTCTCGATCACCACGATGGCGTCGTCGACGACGAAACCGCTGGCGATAGTCAAGGCCATCAGTGTCAGGTTGTTAATACTAAATCCAGCCAGGTACATCACGGCGAAAGTGCCTATCAGGGACAGCGGCACGGCAACGCCGGGAATCAACGTGGCCGGTAAATTTCGTAAAAACAAAAACATCACCATGATCACCAGAACCACCGCCAGCATCAGCTCGAGCAGTACGTCGTGTACTGAAGCCCGTATCGTCACGGTACGGTCGGTCAGCGGTTCGACATCGACCTGCGCTGAAAGCGTCGATTGTAATTGCGGCAGATGGCTTTTGATGCGGTCAACCACTTCGATGACATTCGCACCCGGCTGGCGCTGGATATTGATAATAACCGCCGCAGTATTGTTGGCCCAGGCCGCCAGTTTTACATTTTCAGCGGAGTCCACGGCATTGGCGACGTCCGACAAGCGCACCGGCGCATTGTTGCGATAGGCGATTACTAGATCCCGATATTCCGCTGCGGTGCGGAGTTGATCGTTATTATCGATGATGACCGAGCGCAACGGGCCGTCGAACATGCCTTTCGGCTGGTTGACATTGGCGGCGGCGATGGCGGTACGCAAATCATCCAGGCTCATGCCGTAGGCGGCCAAAGCCTTGTCGTTAGCCTGAATACGTACGGCAGGCCGCTGGCCGCCGCTGATGCTGACCATGCCGACCCCCGGTATCTGCGCAATTTTCTGCGCCAGCCGGGTATCAACCATGTCTTCAACCTTGGATAACGGCAGAATGGGCGAGCTGACCGCCAAAGTCAGGATGGGCGGGTCGGCCGGATTGACTTTGTTGTAGATAGGCGGGATAGGCAGATCGGTAGGTAAAAAGTTGCTGGCAGAATTAATGGCCGCTTGTACGCTTTGCTCAGCGACATCCAGATCCAAGCTCAGATTGAATTGCAGGGTAATCATCGAGGCGCCGCCGGAACTGCTGGACGACATCTGTTTTAGCCCCGGCATTTGCCCGAACTGGCGTTCCAAAGGTGCGGTCACCACAGAAGTCATCACTTCCGGGCTGGCCCCAGGATAGAGCGTGGTCACCTGGATAGTGGGATAATCGACTTGGGGCAATGCCGAAATAGGCAACAACCGGTAAGCGAATACGCCTATTAGCAGCAGCGCCACCATCAGCAATGAGGTGGCGACAGGCCGGAGTATGAACGTACGTGAGGGATTAAACCCAGGGAGCGGGTTTTCGCTGTCGGTCATGAATCGGGATATTTTTTACTTTCAGGTTTGATATCAATTGACGGAGTAAGCGGAATATTATCCTGTCTCACAATCTTAACCCGGCTGCCTTCGCGTAATTTGTCGGCGCCGTCTACCACCAACTTTTCGCCGGCGCTCAGGCCTTCAAGCACGGCCACTGTTTCGCCATCCACGGCGCCCGTTTTTACCGGGCGTACCGTGACGGTTTCGTCGTCTTTGACCACTTGTACGAATGCACCATGAGCGCCGCGCTGAATCGCTGCATTCGCTGCCAAGATGACCGAGTGCAAGGTATCCAGGTGCATTTTGATATTGACGAATTGATTGGCAAACAGCACTCCGTCTTCATTATCGAACTGAGCCTTGAGTTTAAGCGTGCCGGTGGTCGGGTCAATCTGGTTGTCGATTGCCGACACTTTACCGCTCGCGAGTTTATTGTTGCCGGCCCGGTCAAAGGCCTCGACGCTGATGCTCCTTTCATTATGCCTACGTTTAATGACCGGCTGTACCGCGTCTTCGGGCAGGATAAAGACTACTGTAATCGGCTGGGTTTGGGTAATGACCAGCAGGCCATTAACGTCGCTGGCGTGGACGATGTTGCCCTGATCAACCAGTCTCAGGCCGATGCGGCCTGTAACCGGTGCGGTGATATGCGCATAAGTAAGTTGCAGTCTGGCGTTATCGACCAGCCCCTGATCCATTTCGACAGTACCTTCATATTGCTCCACTAAAGCTTTCTGGGTCGCGGTCTGCTGAGCCGCGATAGAGTCCTGCTCCAGTAAAGTTTTGTAGCGGCCCAAATCGATAATCGCATTTTTCAGTAAAGCCTGATCGCGCCGCAATTGGCCTTCCGCCTGTTTCAATTGCACTTGGAATGGTCGCGGATCGATTTCTGCCAGCAAATCGCCTTCATGAACCAATTGCCCTTCCTTAAACGCCACCCGTATCAGCTCGCCATCTACCCGCGAATGTACGGTCACTGTTTTTAACGCGGTTACCGTGCCGAGACCGCTCAAATAAATCGGCATATCACCCTGACGGCTCGTGGCAACCGCTACGCTGATGACAGGATTTTCCAGCTGTTTGGACGTAGATTCAGCGTTGACCTGACCCTTTTCAGAAGGGTATTTATAATAGACGAAGGCAAGGATAATAAAAAATACTATCACCCCTAGAAATCTGAGCAGCCAGCGCCTGGGATTTGAACGCATTGAAAGCGCTAGAGATCTTCCTATATTTATGGGCATACTGTGTTTAGCAAGTTTTGTTAGGTCTGATTACAGCAACACGATGGCAGCGCTGTCAATTCGACGAAGCCCATCATAAGAGACGGTGATTAAGGTTACGCAAGTTTCAGGAACCGCTGCGCTTAACGGTGTCCGCCCCCGCCCCTTGAACCTCCGGCAGAAGAGCCGCCATATCTGGAGGAATTTCCACCGCCATGAAATTCCCGAAAAGTCCCGTCACCGTGGAATCTGCCGGAATCACTTTCACCGAACTGTCGACGCCCGCTGAAGACTCTATCATGATCTGAAATAGAAGGAGAAGAAAACCTCGGGCTATTCGGTATATAAGCCCGTTGATTGAATATTTGGCGATTGTAAATCCTCTCGCCTGAATCCGGAACAGGCCTTAAAAGATCGTTATGCAGCGTCACTCGGCCATTCTGAACAGCGGGCGCATTGCCTTGAACTCCTGCATGCCCGGCAGATGACAACGGCTGTCTCAATGCGTCCGTTCTAGAAACAGCCGACCCATTGATAGATTGGCTACGATTTTGGTTAAATGTGACAATTGCCCTGGCACCGGCTTGAGCACGAGGTGTAGAAAACCAGTGGGGCGTTGCGATCCTGTCAGGCGTCAAATGCCCAGGTAAAGCCCGATTAGCCGAACCGACGCCCGGAGCTTGAAAGGACGCGCCACTACCGGCATGATGGGAGACAAAATAAGAATGCCTATTGAAAAACACATGCCGGTGGAAATTATTTAAAATAAAAAATCCCGGAAAATAAAAACCTGTGGACCAGAAAGGATAAGAAACCCAGTCGTAAAGGTAAGAGTATGGATACGGCGGCGAAAAGTATGTCACAACCGGCGGCCCTTGCTGATAATAATAGTTATTAATGACCTCGGGGTCTTGAGTTGCCATGTACTGGGACTCAAGCACTGGTGTCGCACTGCCATCTGTCCCAACGGCGTGTTCATTCAGTGTTGATTGGTTGATCTTTATGACATTCTTTCGATATGCATTCGGTATGGAATCATATTCATCGGTGATATGGGTTATGCCTTTAGAGTCGGTATAACGGTAAATCGTCATATTGCCGGTTTTTTTGTTCAAGTCGGCCGGAGGATTTGAACCTGGATTAACGTCCAATCCAAGCCTGTTTTTTATATCGCCTATCAGCTTAAGCGCTTGGTCCTTGGTAAAGGGAATCTTAACCTGGTCGCTTGCGACGGCAATACTCTTCTCGATATCGCCTAGAACGGCCGGGGTGACCGGGTATTCCGAAACCCACCCATTCCTGGGTTCAATGCCCAGGCTGCTTAATAGCTCTTCCGCTTTCGCTTCATTCGAAACAGGGCCAAGCTTTAACGCTTCAGCCAGTTGCATGACCAGAACGCCCTCTGGGACGAGTGTTTGTTCTATCGACGATGGGGTGGTGCCGGTTTCGGTGGTTGAGTAAGCTGGAGGCGGCGCACCAGTCTCTTCATCTTGTCCATAAGATGCTGTCGAGAGTAGGCACAAAGCAGCGAGAAGAGTACTGAGAACGCGGATGAAGTGCCGTTTGAAGCCATGTATGAACATGATTAACACCTCCTTTGTTGAAATAAAATCGTTGCCTCTGCAATCGGATCTCTGATCAATGAATTCCGGATGAGAATCTATAATAATTGGGCCTACGATTCTTAAGAGTCAGTTTTCTGAAGAGAGTATTCCTTATAAATAACTTAAATAACTGATGTTACGCGGACTGTATTTCTCCCGTTTGCCGCGCCGAGCACCGGAGCTTTCGACGGGAATAGCCCGCAGGGGCGCTGCATGGATGCAGCGCATTGTCAGAGGGCCAAGGATGGCCCTTCTGGCAACCCCCATTGAAAGCGAGGAGCACAGGACGAATCTGCAGGATAGCCGATTTGCATGCATCGCACCCGAAGGGCGAGGCACAAGGATGTGCCGAGTGATTCAAGCGGCAACCGGGTCGCCTTTTCTTTGGTTACTTTCTTTTCGACTGCATGGATGCAGGAGGTAGAGCAACGCAGGAGCAGTTGCCGAGGCGAAGCAAAAGAAAGTAACTCGCCTTCGGGTGCGACAACCCGATTCAATCAAGTGTCGCGCTAGCGACTCCTTAATCTTAAAACGGTCGAAATTCGACTAACTGCGTAACACCAAATAATAAAATATAAGGTAAAAAATACAATATGTACAAACCCTTAGAGAGGGTCGGTATGCATGAAAGAGTCAGCGATAATTTAAAATTTCAGTCATTAAAAAATTTGGATGATCCGTTTTATTAGGTGTTTAATGTCCAAAATGATGTAATGCTCTATGCTGTTTTTTCTATATCAAATAGCTGGGCCTGGAAGAATGCGGCGTTAAAATCAACCATGCAGATGCTTGCCGCGTAGCTAATAGTCGTTGCCGGTATTCCGTGTAGCGGGTTACTCAGCATTGCACATCAATCGCACTTCATAGGTCCTCACTATAAAATCATGCCGTTATCGCAAACCACCCTTAACACCTTAATCACTCGTCTGCGTAAAGTACTGCCGCAAGATTCACTATTAAATGATGCGGAAACCATGCGCCCTTATGAGTGTGACGGCCTTTCGGCTTACCGCCAACTGCCTGCAATGGTTTGCCTGCCAACGACCGTGGAGCAGGTGCAAGCTGTGCTAAGCATTTGCCATGAACTACAAGTGCCGATTGTGCCTCGCGGCGCGGGAACCGGACTTTCCGGAGGCGCGCTGCCTGATGATGCCGGCATTCTTCTGGTATTAACCAAGCTTAATCGTATCCTGGAAATAGATCCGCCAAATTTCTGCGCACGGGTTGAACCGGGAGTGCGTAACCTGGCTTTATCGGAAGCAACCCGACCCTTCGGGCTTTACTACGCTCCTGATCCCTCATCGCAAGTCGCCTGTTCTATCGGCGGTAATGTCGCTGAAAATTCCGGCGGAGTGCATTGCCTCAAGTACGGACTGACCGTACATAATGTGCTTGGCCTGAAGATCGTCACAATAGAAGGGGAACTTCTGACAATCGGCGGTAAAACTTTGGATGCACCGGGTTATGATTTGCTGGCTTTGCTATGCGGCTCCGAAGGCTTGCTGGGTGTGGTGGTAGAAATCACGGTGCGTTTACTGCCATGCCCGGAATGCGCACAGGTGGTGCTGGCCGCCTTTGATGATGTAGCCAAAGCGGGTGCGGCAGTCGGCAATGTCATTGCCGCAGGCATTATTCCGGCAGGTCTGGAAATGATGGACAAACTCGCCATCCGGGCTGCTGAAGATTTTGTTCATGCCAATTACCCAGAGCAAGCTTCCGCCATTTTGCTGTGCGAGGTCGATGGAACCGCCGTTGAAGTGTCCGAACAAATCATGCGGGTACGGCAAATTATGCTGGAATCCGGCGCCTTTGAAGTGCGCACAGCAAAAGATGAAGCCGAACGCGCCCTGTTCTGGAAAAGCCGCAAGGCGACATTTCCGGCTGTAGGCCGTTTATCGCCGGACTATTATTGTATGGACGGCACCATTCCTCGCCATCGCTTAGCCGAAGTGCTGACGCGTATTGAAGAGCTGTCCGAACAATTCGGCTTGCCGGTCGCCAATGTATTCCATGCCGGTGACGGTAATTTGCATCCTCTCATTCTCTACGATGCCAACCGCGAAGGCGATTTAAATAAAGCGGAAGCTTTAGGCGGCTGCATTCTTCAGCTTTGCGTGTCGGTAGGCGGAACCATTACGGGTGAGCACGGCGTCGGCATAGAAAAACTGGATGGCATGTGCATGCAGTTCAAGCCTTTGGAATTAAGCCAGTTTCTTGGCGTTAAAGCCGCTTTCGATCCGCAAGGATTGCTCAACCCCGGAAAAGCCGTACCTACCTTACACCGCTGCGCAGAACTGGGCGCAATGCATGTTCATCAAGGCAAGTTACCTTTCCCCGAATTAGAGCGTTTTTGACATGAACGACGATTTATCCCAATTACTGCAAGCCGATGTAAAAGAGGCTGTTGCAAAAAAACATTCATTGGCGATTGTAGGCGGACGCAGCAAAAGCTTTCTGCAATCGGCAAAGTCGGATGCGGAACTTAATCTCTCCGGCCACAGAGGCGTATTGAATTACGAACCCGGCGAACTGTTTATCACCGCCCGCTCCGGTACTCCGCTAGCCGAAATTGAAGCGTTACTCGCCGACCACAAGCAAATGCTAGCCAGCGAACCGCCGCATTTTAGCCATGGCACAAACCAGGCCACCTTGGGCGGAGCCATTGCTTGCGGATTTTCCGGTTCACGGCGGCCTTTTGCCGGCAGCCTGCGCGATCATGTATTGGGCGTGAAAATACTCAATGGCGAAGGCGAGCTATTGCAATTCGGCGGACAAGTCATGAAAAATGTGGCCGGATTCGATGTTTCGCGGCTTATGGTCGGTGCGCGCGGCACATTGGGCGCTTTATTGGAGGTTAGCCTTAAAGTCATGCCCAAGGCGGAATTCGAACAAACTTTGCAGTTTGAATGTGCTCTGGCCAATGCGCCCAAACGCATGTCCGATTTCGTTCGTCGGTCCCTGCCGTTGACTGCATTGGCTTGGTTTGACGGTTATATTTTTGTTAGATTGGAGGGAACGGAAACGGCTATCAACTCGGCCTATGCGCAAATCGGCGGCGAGATTACTATAAACAGTGCAAATTTATGGCTGACGCTACGCGAACAAACGCATCCCTTCTTTCGCCGTGATCAAGCTCTGTGGCGGCTGTCAGTACCGCCTGCCTCAGACTTATCGATACCGGAAAATGAAGTCTTTATCGACTGGCAAGGCGGCCTGCGTTGGTGGCATACCGATCAACCCGCTGAACACGTTCAAGCCATCGCCAATACGCAAGGCGGTTACGCTTATTTATTCCGCAGTGCAACCCCGGTTATCGGCGCCCTGCCTCCGGAGGGTTTGTTAAAAATTCATCAACGTTTAAAAAAGTCTTTTGACCCGCACGGAATTTTTAACCCCGGTTTAATCGGAGGAAGTCTCTGATGCAAACATGGCTGCCTGCTGACTTCATGCAGACCCCGGAAGGCAAAGAGGCCGATGCTATTTTGCGTAGTTGCGTACATTGCGGCTTTTGTAATGCCGCCTGCCCGACTTACACCTTGCTGGGTAACGAACTGGACGGCCCGCGCGGGCGAATTTACCAGATAAAAGGCATGCTTGAGGGGCAAGCGGTGACCCGTCAAACGCAATCGCATCTTGACCGCTGTTTAACTTGCAGGGCCTGCGAGACCGCCTGTCCATCAGGCGTGCAGTACGCAAAGCTGGTCGACATCGGCCGTTCCGAGCTAGAAAAGCGGGTTCCGCGTAGTATTCCGCAACGCTTGATACGCTCGGCTTTGTGCTGGCTTATCCCTTCGACCGGGCGTTTTAGGCTTATGCTGAAGCTGGCTCGTATCGTGCGCCCGCTAATGCCATCCACTTTAAAGCGTTATATACCAGCTTCTAAACCCACGGGCATTTGGCCTCAAGCGCGCCATTCAAGACGTATGCTGATTCTGGCCGGGTGCGTGCAGCCGGTGCTGGAGCCCGGCATTGACAGTACTTTGGCGCGTTTGCTGGATCGGCATGGAATTTCGGCAATTCCTGTTCATTCCGGTTGTTGCGGTGCGGTAAGCCATCATTTAACTGCGACGGAACAAACCCGTACCCATATCAAAATCACTATAGACACCCTATGGCCCTATATAGAGAATGGCATTGAGGCGATTATCATGACAGCCAGCGGTTGCGGTGCAATGTTGCAGGAATATAGCCATCTATTGCATGAGGATCCTGAACATTCGATGAAAGCCGCGAAACTGACAGCGCTTTGCCGTGATCCCGTGCAAATAGTTGAGAACTTGCCGATAGACAGCGAAGATAACGGACTACGGGTAGCTTTTCAGGCTCCGTGCAGTTTAGTGAATGCGCTGAAACTTGAAGGCCGCGTAGAAGCGGTATTAAAACGTGCCGGTTATCAGCTGTTACCGGTGAACGAATCGGCCCTATGTTGCGGCTCCGCAGGCACCTATTCCATATTGCAACCCAAATTAGCAACCGAATTACGCGAACGCAAGCTCAGAAACTTACAAGTACCTCAGCCGGAAATTATTGCCACCGCCAATATCGGCTGCTTAACGCATCTGAATATAACGAGCAAAGTACCGGTCGTGCATTGGCTGAGTTTACTGGAGATAAATTAATGAGTTCTGCCACAAAACTAAAACGAACGTAGATAACGCCTAAAACGCCTGGTCAGTTTTTTAATCAGTCAAGCCGACTGAGTGCGACTATCCCAATCTTAAGTAACCGATAATCGCCTTTTCGAGATCATTATTATGGCGGCAATCGAACTTAAACATAGCGGCAGCAGTACAACCGATTAAACCGCCCTACCGGCAATCTCTTGCCACTTTATAACGTCAACTTTATGACGCCGATCAGATTAAGATCAAAAAAAGCCAATCAATCTACTGATTATTATTGATATTTTTATAAATGGCATATCCTTCGCTTGAGTTATTGCAACGTAATAGTTCCAATCTATAAGGAAGCGGCCATGAACAATAAATCAGCAAACTTAGCGATTATCAGCAATAACACTTTTGAAGCAACAAAAGCGGTTAATCTTCATCATTACGATATCAGCAGCGCTTTGCAAACGACTTTGGAATTTAATGAATTGATAGCGATTTTCAGCAGTAAAATCGCCAATAAGATCCCTCACAGCGCCTTTGTTTATAAAAATACAGAATTCGGCCTGGAAGTAAAAAGCGGGATTTTTACCCGTCACTCCTGCAATTACGCACTTAAAGTTGAGCAGCAGCAGCTGGGCGAATTAAAGCTGATGCGCAACCATAAATTCAGCGAAGCGGATCTCCAGTTATTGGAAACACTGCTCTGCTGTTTAATTTATCCGTTGAAAAATGCAACTTTATTTCATCAAGCTTTAAAAATGGCTCATACGGACCCGTTGACCCAAACGCATAACAGAACTGCATTTAACGATTCCATTAAACGGGAAATGAGTCTTGCCACCCGCAATTCCAAGAGTTTATCGCTGATTTTCTTTGACATCGACCATTTCAAAAACATCAACGATGTATACGGCCACGATTGCGGCGACATCACGTTGACTTTTAGTGCCAAATGGATCAAAGAAAACTTAAGAGAGAGCGATATTGTTTTCCGTTATGGCGGAGAGGAATTTGTAATTTTATTAAGCGACACCGACGCCAACGGCGCTGAATTGCTGGCGGAACGAATCCGTGCTTCAATTGAGAGTCATACGATAGCCTACGGCATGGAGACCATCAAGATCACTGCAAGTTTGGGTGTCAGTACCTTACGTGGCAATGATACTATCGAGTCTTTCATTCAGCGCGCGGATAAAGCCATGTACCTAGCTAAAAACAAAGGCAGAAACCAAGTTATCGCGACTAGATAAACAACGGCGGGGCCGGATTACACCAAGCTCTTGTGCCCCCAGGGCAATCCGACCCGAGCCGTTAACGTTTACTTGACTTATGCGCTTTAAATTCGGGCTTGGCGGTAATAGCCGGTTTTTCGTTTGCCATACCGGCAAATTCAAACAGCAATTCCAGCTCTTTATCGGTTAACTCATAAAACGTACGGGCTTTCAACCGTTCCGGTAATACCACGGGCCCATAGCGCACCCTCATTAAGCGGCTGACGATAACCTCCTGCGACTCCCACAAACGCCTTACCAGCCGGTTGCGGCCTTCGGCAACGATGACGTTGTACCATTTATTGGCGCCTTCGCCGCCGAAGAATTTAATATCATCAAACTTGGCTTTGCCGTCTTCAAGCTCCACGCCCTGCTTGAGTTTTTCCAGGGTAGCCTCTGAAACCTCACCCAAAATACGCACGGCATATTCACGCTCCACTTGCGTTGACGGATGCATTAAGCGATTAGCCAGCTCGCCATTATTAGTCACCAACAATAATCCGGAAGTGTTAATGTCCAGACGGCCGACAGCTATCCAGCGGCTGACAGCCAATTTCGGCAATTGGGTAAACACCACCGGGCGACCCTCAGGATCGCGGCGCGTAACCACTTCACCGACCGGCTTGTGATAAAGCAGCACCCGAGTGGGTTGCTCGACAAATTTTTCCCAGTGAACTACCCGATCATTAATCAGCAAATAGTCCCCATCTTTCAAGCGGTCGCCCAAACCAACAGTCTTACCGTTAATTTTTAGCCGCCCTTCATCGATCCAGCGTTCAATCTCCCGCCTGGAGCCTACGCCTCCGCGGGCCAGCACTTTTTGGATACGCTCTCCGTCGACTGACTGATCAGCGTCAGATCCCCCCTTTTTCAAAGAGGGAGCTTGCTTCGGAGAATTATTCGGTTGTTGTGCTAAGCCTTGCGATGGTTTTAGCGGCCTGCCCGATAGTTTCGGTGACCTGCTCGGCTGTTTCGCTGAACTGCTCGACGGCTGTTTGGGTGATCGGTTCGGTTGCTTCTTGTTCTTCACTCTTTACCTGCATGGGTTGTTGCGTAGTATCTAACGACAAATCAAGCTCTTGAATCTCTTGCAATGTCGGCAGCTCATTTAATGACGTAATATTGAAATAATCCAGAAATTGTTTGGTCGTACCGTATAAAGCCGGTCTGCCCGGCACCTCTTTGTGCGCCACCACTCGAATCCACTCACGTTCAAGCAGTGTATGAATAATACCGGAACTGACACCGACGCCGCGAATATCCTCGATATCTCCGCGCGTTGCCGGTTGACGATAGGCGATAATGGCCAGAGTCTCCAATAATGCACGGGAATATTTGGGCGGTTTTTCTTCAAACAACCGTGATACCCAACGCGACAGCTCCTGCCTGACCTGAAAACGGTAACCGCTGGCCACCTGTTTTAATTCAACCGGCCTGAACCTATAATCCTCTTGGATAGCCTCACAAGCCGCCTGTATTTCCTCTATTTCCGGCTGTTCAATTTCAGGAAAAACCTGTTGCACTTGTTTACAGGTCATAGGCCGATTTGCAGCAAATAAAATTGCTTCAACTACACGTTTAATTTCCACATTAATTTCACGTTGTTCAGTTACGGAAGGCCTTTCCTGAGCCCTACGACTGCACTCAGGACAGGCGTTGTCGACAGGCGATGGCGAAGACTTGGGCTTAGATACACGCTTAGGTGCCGGCGCCGGCAGTTCTGACGCGCAACTCGGCAAAGGGCTCTGACTGGATAATGTCGATGAGTCGCTCTTTGCTGAGTTCGAGGATTGCCAGAAACGAGACAACGACTCCGTGTCGACCTTCTTTTCGGATAAATAACTGCGAGAAAAGGAGACTATCCGCTCCTTTAAGGTTTTCCAGAATGGCTGACATGCGTTCACGGACAGATAAGGGCTCCTTGGTAATTTGATGATGGCTGAGCTGCTCAACTCTTTTAAGTACATCCTGAAATGCCAATAGCATTTCTTTTAGTTGGATATCCGGTAAATTTTTTTCGAAATTTTTTAGCGTTGAGGCATCCACATCGACTTGAAATATATCACGCTCAATTCTCGGCAACTGATCAATTTCTTCAGCCGCATTTTTAATCAGCTCGTATTCCTGTAATCTGCGAATCAACGTTGCTCGCGGGTCTTCTTCATCTTCTTCAACATCAAGCTGCCTCGGCAACAGCATTCTTGACTTGATTTCCGCTAACAACGCGGCCATCACCAGATATTCCGCGGCCAACTCCAGGTTTAACTCACCCATTATCTGGATGTAGGCGATGTATTGATGGGTAATCTGCGCTATCGGTATGCTAACAATATCCAAATTCTGCCTGCGTATCAAATACAGCAACAAATCCAGCGGCCCTTCAAAGGTATCCAGCAGCACTTCCAGCGCATCAGGCGGAATATAAAGATCGTCCGGCAGCTTGTTAAACGGTGCGCCGTTAACGATTGCGAACGACGGCATGCTTGTAGCCACCGATTGCTCTAAGGCCTCAACCGTATTTTGGTTCAAGTTTTCGTTCATTCTCGAGCTTCGCGAATACAGGAAGCAAGCTGGAGTTTGAAAATCCGCGTAAAAATCAACCTACAACCCGGCAATTGAAAAAAACACTTTCTGAGCAACAAACATCGGATAGGCTAAAATCGCACCCAACGTATTTGTGTATAACAGCACCAATAAAATGATAAATCCGAAGCGTTCCAGACGGTTATATTGCCATGCCCAATAACTTGGCAAAATGCCCGTCAAAATGCGGCTACCGTCGAGCGGCGGAATCGGCAATAAATTAATCAACGCCAACACCAGGTTGATGGAAATACCGGCAATCCCGGTATAAATCAGCGGCAATGAGATAGCTTCGGTTTGCGCGCCTATCGTCACTCCTAACCGGGCTATTAACGCCCAACCGACGGCCATCAAAAAATTCGAGACAGGACCCGCCAAAGCGACTATCGCCATATCGTGCAGTGGATTTTTAAAATTTCGCGCATCGACAGGAACCGGCTTTGCCCAACCGAAAATAAAACCCGTGCCGGTTATTAGCAATATTCCCGGAAGAATAATGGTTCCAATCAAATCAATATGCTTAATCGGATTTAAGGTTAACCTACCCAATGCCGAGGCGGTGTTATCGCCATATTTTTTTGCCACCCAGCCATGCGCCACCTCATGCACGGTAATCGCAAAAATCACCGGCAATATCCAGACGACTATACGTTGCAACAGTGTCAATTCATCCATCATGCCTGCATTCCTCTGTTAAGCCAGCATCGGTGCAAGGCCTTTGCCCTGCCTGATAATTTCAGCACCGCTAGCGGAAAACTCGATAATAGTCGTTTGCTCAAACTCGATAATACCGGCATCAATCACCAGATCCAGCTCATGTTCAAGTTTATTCCTGATCTCATAGGGATCGGTCAATGCCTCATCTTCTCCCGGCAACATCAAGGTAGAGCTGAACAACGGTTCGCCCAGTTCCTGAACCAGCAATTGCGCGACCGGATGACCGGGAACCCGTATACCTACTGTTTTTTTCTTCGGATGCTGCAAGCGGCGCGGCACTTCTCGCGTAGCGTCCAAAACGAAGGTAAAAGGTCCCGGCGTTAACGCCTTAATCAGCCGGTAAGCGTCGTTACTGATTTTGGTAAACATGGATACTTGGGCCAGATCTTTACAGACCAAAGTAAAGTTGTGTTTATCGTCCAGCTGTCTGATACGGCGGATTTTATCAAGCGCCTGCTTATCGCCTAAATGACAGGCAATCGCATAAGAAGAGTCAGTCGGATAAACAATAACGCCGCCCTTACGAAGCACTTCCACCGCACGATGTATCAAACGCAACTGCGGACTTTCCGGATGTATTTCAAAAAATTGAGCCATTTATGAATGCCACGTAAGTTAGGATATAGAATAATTATACCGTACATCCCTATAAGCTTGCAGTTCAAAACCACGTAGGCATCAATCATCATCAAATGACCACGACTTCCCAATAGCCTTATGTAATCAGTTTAAGTGTCAGGAATTGATAGTCATCACTCGTTCAAAAATTGTAAAATAGGGCTTTTTAACATTGCCTGTGCCAACAAAAATGAATAAAAAAGACGCTGTTAATGTGCTTAGAGAAGATGAATTGGAATTGGAGCTAAAGCGTTTTGTTCAACAAGGAAACAGACTGAAATGGACCTGGATCATCGGAATTCCGGTAATTATTGTCTGCATCATATATGGAGATGCCGCCCAGTGGTTGTTAGTCGTTTTTATAGCCATTTATATCTTCATTACTACGAGAAACTATCTCAAATCAATTTCTTCCAAAAACGCTTAAAATAGTTAATTGGGATATTTTTTACCGGACATCAGATTAATGGTGATGGTGTCCTTCGGCTGCCAGCACTTTCCTGACAAACGGATCGTTTTCCATGTCACCGAAATCGGCCGCGTCAATATGCCTGTAATTGGAAATTTCTTCAACAGCTACCGGTTTTCGGTGAGCCGCTGATAATGCTGTAATTTGAACAAGATGAAGCGCCATACTGCCTGTTTTGTCTTTTCTGATGATACTCGCAGGCAAACCTTCATTCGGCAACCATAAAACCTCTAAGGTCTGGCCGCCTATTTTGCCCTTAAGCAGCTCTGCATTACGGCCTAAGACGCGCGTCTTTTTAACCGCTTTAAGCTGATCCAGCTCTTGCTGCCTGAGCATACTGGACAGCTTGACCCAATCGAAACTCATGTTATTAACCGGCATATCCGTAGACATGTATTCGACGGCGGTTTTATCGGCATGGTAAAGCTTGCGATATTGAATACTGCCGGTGACTGTCCGCTCCCAGATTTCGCCATAATCGCCGTCCGCATCCTGCGTCTGGATCATGCCGGGGGTCCGCCAGAAAAACCAGAACTTGTTTGAAGAGGCTTTGGCTTTAGCACGAGGCGTTACTGTCATTTCATAACGGCAAGCAACTTCCATCGACTGTTGAGCACTATGACTTAAGCTATCGGCAAAACCGAATGTGGACAATAAGAAGAAACCAAGACCGATAACAATTTTCAATAAATCAAATATTTTCATAGTGTGTCTGGATTTTGGATAAACTAAAAAAAGGGATACGAATATCCCTTTTCATTAATACCGGCAATCGCCCTGTTCTACAATCTACTTACTTGCCGCGATGCGAAGGCTTATCTTCATGCGCACCATCCGGCCTGTCAAAGCCCAACGCTTCAGCCATCACATGATAAATGACGTTTTGCTCCACGATACCATGAAACAAATGCGCTTTTGGGCCGCCTGCAAAAATGGCAACATCTTCAGCAGCATGAGTTTCAGCGCCTAGTGGAATAATCGCTTCCTGCAAATAATCAGGATGCTCGACTTTAGCCTCGTCAAGCAAAGGACGGCCGCTGGCAGGGCTAAAAGATGTCGGATTGTGACCTTCGCTACCCGACGCCCAAGCCGCAGTTGCCGGTGTGGTGAATGACTTCGATCCTTCTGCCTGAGCATTTGAGGCGCCGGTGTAGCCTGTACCGTTAGCATAGTTCAGCGTCGTGTACGGCAAGCCCAGCAGATCAAGATCGGGAGTGGTTGCGCCTACGCCTTGAGTCAAACCCAAAATAGGATTACCGCGTTGTGGATAACCGCCGATGGTAAATACATGGCTATGATCGGCTGTTACGATAATCAAGGTTTCTTTAGGATTCGTGTTATTCACCGCAGCTTGTACCGCAGCGGCAAATTGCTGGGTATCGGTCAGTGCGCGGTACGCATTACCCGAATGATGGGCGTGATCGATACGCCCACCTTCAACCATCAGAAAATATCCGTTACGATTTTTTTTCAGAATGTCGATGGCCTTAACGGTCATTTCCGTCAAAGACGGTTCTCCTGCCTGGTCATGAGCGAGACGGTCGGCCTCATAATGGACATGGGAAGGTTCAAACAGGCCCAGCAAATGATCGGTAGTGTTCGGGTCTATCGCATCGAACTGCGCTTGATTCCATACATATTGGGCATTGTGTTTTTTTAACCAGTCGGCAGTCAGGTCGCGTCCGTCTTTACGTTTACCGGCTACGCCATATTCCGGATCGGTCGCCGTATTAGGGATAAAACGCGTCCGTCCGCCACCCAATGCGACATCAATGCCGCCATTGATATTAAAATCAACCAATTGCGCAGCGATGTCCGGAACGGTAGCGCCGACAGGTCTATCCGAATCGCCTTCCCAGTCGCGATTGGCCGTATGGGCGTAAGTCGCGGCCGGCGTTGCATGGGTAATACGGGCAGTTGAAACGACGCCCGCAGACAATCCGTGTTGTTTGGCCTGCTCCAGAATAGTGGTGAGTTTGTTGACCTCGATCACGTTGGCATTAGGCTCGCTATGCGCGACAAATTGATTAACCGATACCGAATCGCCTATCGTTTTAACCCCGGTAACCATCGCCGTCATGGTCGGCGCGGAATCCGGCGTTTGTTGATCGACGCTGTAAGTCTTGGATAGCGCCAGATAAGGCAGTTTTTCGAAACTCAAGGAATTTTCTTCGCCATGCCCTCCCTTTTGTTGGCCGTCGTAAATCCGTGATGCGGTGATTGTAGAAATACCCATGCCATCGCCGATAAATAAAATGACATTTTTTGCCTGTCTCTCGTTTGGGCGCAGATGTTTAGCGTCGATAACGGTCTGACGCCCGGCGTTAAACCAGTCTGCCGGAGTCGGTTCGGCTGCCTGTACGACACTGAGGGTAATAATGGAACTTACAGCCGTTACGCTGAGCTTTTTTAAAAATCGCATGTCTGATACTCCTCTGATCTGTGTTTGAATAAGTGAAAACGCCTGTTCTGGACTCCTGCATCGAAAGCGACAACTCATCGACACCGGATACGCTACTTAAAATTTGTGACAAGATAATGAATACTCAGGAATTACAAAAGAGACAAACGCGTCAAAATCAGTTAGTTTGTCTCGACCGCGTAAAAACGCTAACAACACGAGGCATAACAATGAAACGATATAATTGCTTGTGGATTTTTATTCTAATGCTGGCTTCCGGCGCTACCTGGGCTTACGGCAGTAGCAGCAGCTCAAAAGCCTGTACCAAACCCAAATTTACCGATTTTACGCCTGCTGAAAATATTGAAGTTGCACCGGCTTCGACATTTTCTTTCACAGCGTCTGCAAATACTTACCCGAATAACATTAAGGTTACCGTAAAAGGACTACCGACTGATATAAAAGTTACCCCGGAAAATGAAGGCGGTTTTCAAGTAAGCGGAACGATTCCGGCGTCATTAAAAGGCGTTTATGCCAGAATCGCCATCACTGCCGACGGGCAAAACAATTGCAAAGGCGATGGCGGCTGGTTGGTGAAAATAGCGGAATAATTAGTTCGTCGATCTCATGGGCAGATATTTCGCTCCGGGCAATATCGCTGCCATAAAGTTAAGCGGAAAATAGTTATAGTTGGATGTCGTCGTGGGCGCGAATTTATTCGCGCTACAGGCATTTATACGCACAGCGGTATCGGTTAAATATACAAGCCGAATTCGACTTTGTTAATCAGTAATCCGATGACCGCATGATGCATTATTTCCAACCTTGAGAAGACTTTTAATTTTCATAGCACTGTAGTCATATGTTCATATTGCCCCCTTAAAATGAATATTACGAATTCACTATGGAAATTTCATATGCCATTAAAAATCGCTTTTATTACAGATGCATGGTACCCGCAAATTAATGGGGTTGTAACAACCATTGAAAATACTTGTAAAACTATTCGTGACCAAGGCGAAGATGTTCTTTTGATAACGCCTGATCAATTTATTACCATTCCATGTCCCACTTATCCATCCATTAAATTATCAATTTTTTGTTATCCTAAGGTTAAACGATTACTGGACAATTTTGCACCAGATAGAATCCATATTGCCACTGAAGGTCCATTAGGACTAGCGGCGCGGAAATATTGTCTGAAACATAAACTGGCTTTTACCACCTCATTTCATACTTTGTTTGCAGAGTATATCAATCTACGCTTTAAGACTCCGGTTACCTGGGGCTATCGTTTGCTTCATTGGTTTCATAAGCCGGCTAATCAGATAATGGTCGCAACTGCGCATGTGGAGGCTGATTTGGTCACACGGGGGTTTAATAAAGATCAATTTGTGCGCTGGTCTAGAGGGGTAGATGCTGATCGCTTCAAGCCTAGAGATAAAGATTTTTTGAAGTACCCCCGCCCTATTTCGATGTATGTGGGTAGAGTTGCTGTTGAAAAAAATTTAGAAGCTTTTCTTTCCTTACCTGTTCCAGGCACTAAAGTCGTGGTTGGCGGTGGTCCACAACTGAATATATTAAAAAAGAATTTTCCAGCAGTTGTTTTTACTGGCTTTGAAACTGGCGAGTCTCTAGCGAAAACTATGGCGGCGGCGGATGTTTTCGTTTTTCCCAGCCGAACCGACACTTTTGGAATAGTTATGCTGGATGCACTGGCTTGCGGCGTGCCCGTGGCTGCTTATCCAGTCCAAGGCCCCATAGATGTTTTAATCGAGAATCAAACTGGTTGCATGCGGGAAAACTTGCAGGAGGCGTTTTACAGTGCACTTGAATTAAATAGCGAAGATTGCCGTCAACAGGCATTGAATTATTCATGGCAAAATTGTTCTGACCAGTTTTTAAATAATTTAGTACCTGTTTCATAATTAATAAGGCTGAATCTGGTTATTGATAAAGCTCCATGCCCGTAGAACGACAGACCCGCCACATCGAGTTCTACCGATCAAAGACAATACGTCGGTTAATGAAAAATCTCAGCTGAGACCGTTAGCGGTAAAAATATAGAATCCAAAGCGAAACTTAAGGGCAGATCAACTAATGGATAACAAGGTGGTGTTGCTTTAAATTTACTGAGAGCTGCATCATTTTTTGCTATTGCCGCCCAATCAAGCCGAGTTCCACTATAAATAAGTATACGTTCATACAAGGGCAGATGTGCATTTACCTCTAAAGATTTAAAAGTAGCGCAACCGGACAGTCCCATGATGCAGATGCCTCCATATACGACTTGCTTGAACATTACAGTGGACGAGGTTGAAAGTTGATGGTGTTCGTGATTTTACACGCTGGAATGACATAGACTAACCTGTTAGGCAATAGCTATGTGCTGTTGAGTTTTGGACTTATACCCATGAAAGGAAACTTTTATTAAACTCCCCGAGTGAACGTCCAGGAAATGCCCCCGACAAAAATCTTCAGGCATAAAAAAACCGACTCATCGGCCGGCTCTTTTAACGCTATTCATGGTGCCCAGGGGCGGAATCGAACCGTCGACACGAGGATTTTCAGTCCTCTGCTCTACCGACTGAGCTACCTGGGCATTTTGAGGTGTTGCTGATTTTTTGCAGTGGTGCCCAGGGGCGGAATCGAACCGTCGACACGAGGATTTTCAGTCCTCTGCTCTACCGACTGAGCTACCTGGGCGGAACTACAAAAGAGCGCCATTAGACTCGATTATGAGCTCACAGTCAATAAATAATGTTTTTTATTGGTGCGGATTTTGACTGGTCGGGGCATTTTCGTTTCGGAACAGATTAATAATAAAACCGAAAACTTTTTTCACGCCCCCCCATATCCGCGGCAGCAACCAGATCATCAACAGGATAAAACCCGCCAACGCTATTAAAAAGAGTATCGGGTGATTGATACAGGCCCAGACGCCGGTTATTGCGACCACATCCTCGCTGACCGATGCAATCCAGTTGCTAAAGGGCTCCGGCGAGGTGTTAATCAATACCCGGCTTCCTGCTTTGGTCGCATGAGAACCTGCCGCCAAACCGCCGCCCAAAATAGCTGCGGCCAATTCAACAGCGGGATTCAAATCACCGATCGCTCCGGCCGCGAGCATGGCGCCAGCCGGAATGCGGATAAAGGTGTGTATCGCATCCCAACCGGTATCTACGCCCGGCATTTTATCGGCAAAGAATTCGATAAAATACATCAGGCCCGCCGCCCCCATGACCATCGGGTTAGCGACTATTTGCAAATCCGGCGGCAAATCGATATTGCCGGTATTGGCAAGATAGCCCAAGGTAAACAACGTCGCATACAGGTTAATCCCGCTGGCCCACGCCAGCCCCATCGATAACGCCAGGGTTGTTGATATTTGATGCAGTGCGTCCATTAGAGTCCTCTATTTTGACTATTTTGCCGAGCGTAGCATATTTTCCTGAATCCCGGCTAAACCGCATCCGTCAAAGTAATATGATCCTGCGCTGATTTTTTCGCACATTTAAATTCAGACCATGTAAAATTAGTTTTATGTATTTGGTAATTTTAGGATATTCAAAGTGAGTTTTAGAGGAACAACAATACTTTCTGTTCGCCGGGGTGACAAAGTTGTAATCGGTGGCGACGGTCAAGTCACATTAGGCAATACGGTAATGAAAGGCAATGCCCGCAAGGTGCGCCGTTTATATCACGATAAAGTCATCGCCGGTTTTGCCGGAGCAACGGCGGACGCGTTCACTTTATTTGAGCATTTTGAAGGCAAGCTGGAAAAGCACCGCGGCAATTTAACCCGTGCAGCAGTGGAAATGGCTAAGGATTGGCGTACCGACCGTGCTTTGCGCAAACTGGAAGCATTGCTGACCATTGCCGACGCAAAAACCTCACTGATTATTTCCGGTACCGGCGATGTGATCGAGCCTGAATTCGATTTGATGGCGATAGGCTCCGGCGGTGCTTTTGCCCAAGCTGCCGCACGTGCATTATTGGAAAATACCGATCTTAGCGCCCGCGAAATTGTTGAGCGGTCTTTAAATATAGCAGCCGATATTTGTATTTACACTAACCACAATTTGCGTATTGAAGAACTCGACGCTGAACCTAACGAGTAAACAAATGACTCAAATGACCCCTAAAGAAATCGTAAGCGAACTGGACAAGCATATTGTCGGCCAAGCCAATGCCAAGCGCGCTGTCGCCATTGCATTACGCAACCGCTGGCGCCGTCAACAGGTCGACCCTGCCCTGCGCGAAGAAATCACCCCTAAAAATATTTTAATGATCGGCCCGACCGGCGTCGGTAAAACTGAAATTGCCCGCCGTCTTGCACGTCTGGCCAATGCGCCTTTTATTAAAATCGAAGCCACCAAATTTACCGAAGTCGGCTATGTCGGCCGTGATGTCGACTCCATTGTCCGCGATTTAGTCGATACTGCGGTGAAAATGACCCGCACGATAGAAATGGACAAGGTTGAAAACAAGGCTTTCGACGCCGCCGAAGAGAGAGTCCTTGATATTCTGCTGCCGAGGGCGAATGGCGGCATGCTGTCCGACACCGAAGAATCGACCCGTCAAAAAATGCGCAAGAAATTACGCGAAGGCGACCTGGACGACAAGGAAATTGAAATTGACGTGCATCTTGCACCGATGGGCGTGGAAATCATGGCACCTCCAGGCATGGAAGAAATGACCAGCCAATTGCAAGGCATGTTTCAAAATCTGGGTTCAGGTAAAACCCGCTCCCGTAAAATGAAAATCAACAAAGCCCTGAAAGTGTTACAGGATGAAGAAGCGTCCAAGCTGGTTAATGAAGATGACATCCGTTTGCGCGCGGTCGAATCCGTAGAACAAAACGGTATCGTGTTTCTGGACGAAATCGACAAAATCTGCAAACGTTCCGAACTGGGCGGCGGTGAAGTTTCCCGCGAGGGCGTACAACGGGATTTATTGCCGTTGGTTGAAGGCACTACCGTCAGCACCAAGTACGGATCAATCAAAACCGACCATATCCTGTTTATCGCATCGGGCGCTTTCCATTTGACCAAACCGTCGGATTTAATCCCCGAGCTGCAAGGCCGGTTTCCTATCCGAGTTGAACTGGACGCTCTTTCAGCCGATGACTTTGTGCGCATCCTGACTGAGCCTGATGCGTCATTAACCGAACAATATACTGCGTTATTGAGCACCGAAGGCGTATCGCTGTCGTTTTCTACAGACGGCATTAAACGCATTGCCGAACTCGGTTGGCAGGTCAATGAAACCACCGAAAACATTGGCGCGAGAAGATTGCATACCGTTCTGGAACGGTTACTGGAAGATATTTCCTATAATGCCCCCGATCTTATCGGAAAAAGCATTCTTATCGATGCCGCTTATGTTGATGATCATTTGATCGAGTTTGTTGAAGACGAAGATTTAAGTCGTTATATTTTGTAATTAAGGATTTTGATACGAAAATGGAATATGTACTAATCATTCATGAAGTCGAGGATTATGCAGCGTGGAAAAAAATTTTTGATGACGCTGCATCGATCAGAAAAAGCGCGGGCGAACTGAGTTTTCAGGTTTTAAAACTGGATAACAATGCTAATAAAATCGTTCATTTTTCCAGATGGTCATCACTTTCCAACGCCAAAGCATTTTTTGAATCGGCCGAGCTGGTTGAAATAAGAAAGCAAGCCGGGGTTAAAGCGCCCGAATTTATTTACTTGGAACAGTTGGAAGAAGGTATTTTGTAAATCATGTAGGGTACGCTGTGCATACCTTAAGAGTGTTACAAAGGGGGCTCACCATGCGCATTAATTATAAGTTAAACACCAATGATCTTGATGCCAATTTCCTGGAATCGGTCAAAATCATGTTTAAAAATAAAGACATTATTATTTCAATTGCCGATACAGAAAACGACGAAGATTTTGCATTGGGTAAGGCGATAGAAGAAGGGCTTTTAAGCGAATCGGCCTCAAGAGAAGAGCTTGATAAAATTTTATATGCGGATTGAGATAAAGGCCGGCTTCATCAAGGATTTGAAAACTGTCCCTAAAGATTTCAGAGAAAAAATTGCTGGCATTATTGGCACAATGGAACATTGTTCTAATCTTTCGAGTTTAACAGGCATCAAAAAACTAAAAGGTTATCAAAATTTTTATCGCATTCAAGTTGGGGCTTATCGATTAGGTTTTGTATTAGAAGAAAATACCATTGTGCTTGTTCGCTTCTTGCACAAAAAAGAAATTTATCGATTTTTTCCATAACATTAGACCGACACGAGCATACATGCGCATAACTGCAAAACCTGCCAATACCCACCCGACTGAAATCAAGCTGCATCAGGTTTCCAACATCGTCGAAATCAGCTTTGATGACGGCAGTGTATTTCAATTACCGAGTGAATACCTGCGCGTTTACACACCTTCGGCAGAAGCGGTAGGTCACGCGCCCGGACAGGAAGTTTTACAGGTCGGCAAGGAAGACGTCACGATTAAAGAGATCAAGCCGATCGGTAATTACGCAATCGCCCTGATATTTAGCGACGGCCATGACAGTGGCATTTATACTTGGGATTTGTTATATAAATTGGGTGCTGAATATCAAACCTTATGGGCTAATTATCTCCATAACCTGGAAGCCGCCGGATATACGCGCAAAGAACCGCGACAAAATTAACTTCATCGTTTGCACGCAATGCCGTAGCCCTTCGACAAGACTCCGAACAGGCTTACAGAATGCATTTCCACGCCGGAGCGAGCGTGAGAACGATATACTAATCAAACAGGTACAACAATGACCAACACCACCCATTTTGGATTTAAACAAGTAGCCACAGAAGACAAGGTCAATCTGGTACGCGGCGTATTCGATTCCGTTGCCGGACAATACGACATCATGAACGACCTGATGTCATTGGGCATCCACCGCATCTGGAAACGCATTGCGGTACAACTTAGCAATGTGCGCAAAGGCGAGCAAGTGCTTGACCTGGCCGGCGGCACCGGCGATTTAACGACCTTGTTCGAAAAACGCGTCGGCGCGGAAGGTCAAATAGTCCTGGCCGATATTAATTCGGAAATGCTGCGCACCGGACGCAACCGCCTGATAGACAGAGGTCTGGTCGGCAATATCCGCTATGCGCAAGTCAATGCCGAATGCCTGCCCTTTGAAGATAATACCTTTGATTGCGTCTGCATCGCCTTCGGCTTGCGTAACGTCACCGACAAAGATGCCGCATTGCGCTCCATGTACCGCGTACTCAAACCCGGAGGCCGCGTGATCGTGCTGGAATTTTCGCATCCGGTCGATAAAATCACCGAAAAAGTTTACGACTTTTATTCATTCAAGCTGCTGCCCAAAATTGGTAAAGTCGTTGCGAAAGATGAAGACAGCTATCGCTATCTTGCCGAGTCCATCCGCATGCATCCCAAGCAGGATGAACTGAAAAAAATGATGGAATACGCAGGTCTCGAACGCTGCGAATACTTCAATATGACGCAAGGCATCGTCGCCGTTCATAGAGGTTATAAAATCTAGCATGACCATCAAACCCTTGCTGATTGGCGCGCTGGAAGCCACGCTTAATCAATATCTTGCATTGGATCAGGACAGTGGTTATTTCTTAACGCCGCTGACCGGCAAAGTCATTGCCGTTAACATTCAGCCGTTCGATGAAATCATTTATCTGTGCCCGGCTGTCGATTCCATTCAGTGCCTGGATCAGTTTCCTGGCGAACCCGACACGCGCCTGACCGGCTCGATTTGGGCGCTGGGCTTAATGGGACTGAGCTCAACGCCGATGCGTTCCGTGTTCTCAGGCGAAGTAAAGATTGAAGGCGATATGCAAACCGGTCGCAAATTTCAGGAGCTGTTCGCCAAGCTGGACATCGATCTGGAAGAAAAGCTGTCGCAATTCACCGGCGACATCATCGCGCATAAAGTGGCCGGTTTTTTCCGTGCAGGCCAAAGCTGGAGCAAAGATTCTCTTGAGACCTTCAGGCTGAATTCTAAAGAGTTTTTGCAGGAAGAAACCCGCGATTTACCGGCAGCGCCCGAAGCGGATATTTTTTACGCTCAGGTTGATGCATTGCGCACCGATTTTGACCGCCTGCAAAGCAGGATTGATCGCCTGAAAAGTACGTTGCACAATAAATCTTAATTATTCACCACGAAGGCACGCAGGACACGAAGTTTTACCTTATTTTTCTTCGTGAACTTCGTGTCTTCGTGGTGAATTTAGGGCTTAAAAACACAGCCCACCCTACAAACAAAGGTAACTCGTGATCCGTCCTAAATTATTATTGCGCCTAATCCATATTAACTGGGTTCTGGTCTTTCACGGCCTGGACGAAATCGTTTTAAAAACTCATTTATTTCGCCCCGTCCGTTATTTGGCGGTTTTCTCTCCCAACTTCTGGCTTAGAAACTCATCAGACTCTCGCGGCGTCAGAATCCGGCGTGCGCTGGAAGATTTGGGGCCTATTTATGTCAAATTCGGCCAAGCTCTATCTACTCGAAGAGATCTGCTGCCCGATGACATCGCCGATGAACTGGTAAAGCTTCAGGACAGAGTTCCACCATTCAGCAATGATATTGCCCGCAGCATTATCGAAAAAGAACTGGGTATGTCGATTAGCGAGGCATTTGCCGAGTTCGATGCCGAACCGCTGGCCTCGGCGTCAGTCGCACAAGTTCATACCGCCGTCTTGCACAGCGGCGAAAATGTTGTCGTTAAGGTGCTGCGTCCCGACATAGAAAGCCGCATCCGCTCGGATATAGGATTACTCTATGAACTGGCCCGTTTTGCCGAGCGCTTCTGGGCCGATGCAAGAAGGCTTCGCCCTATCGATGTCGTTGCCGAATTTGAAAAAACCACGCTTGATGAGCTTGACTTGGTCAGGGAAGCCGCCAATGCCGCCAAATTGCGCCGCAACTTCGAAAACTCCGACGTTATCTATATACCGGAAATTCACTGGCCGCTAACGCGCAGGAAAGTTATGGTCATGGAAAGAATTCACGGCATACCGGTAGGCAACATCGACCAGCTTAAAGCGGGCGGCGCCGATTTTAAATTACTCGCCGAGCGCGGCGTGGAGATCTTTTTCACCCAAGTGTTCAGGGATAATTTTTTCCATGCCGACATGCATCCGGGCAATATCTTTGTCGATCTGCCGGCCAAATATATCGCTGTCGATTTCGGCATCGTCGGCACACTGTCATTATCCGACCAACATTATTTAGCCGAAAACTTTCTGGCTTTTTTTAATCGCGACTATCGCAAAGTGGCCGAGATGCATGTTGAATCGGGCTGGGTTGCCGAATCGACCCGGATAGAAGAATTTGAATCCGCAATACGTAGCGTTTGCGAACCGATCTTTGAAAAACCGCTTAAAGACATTTCATTCGGCCAATTATTGCTGCGTTTGTTCCAAACTGCGAGGCGTTTTGATATGCACGTTCAACCGCAACTGGTGCTGCTGCAAAAAACCCTGCTCAATATCGAGGGTTTGGGACGACAGCTTTATCCTGACCTGGATTTATGGCAAACCGCCAAACCTTTCCTTGAAAAATGGTTTCATCAACGCGTCGGCCCTAAAGCCAAAATCGACAGACTGATCAAACAGTTCCCGGACTTCGCCGAGCAGTTCCCCGAAATTCCTTCGTTGATTTATAAAGCGCTGGACAATGCCGCCCACGCCAAGCAACATGCGGAAATGCAAAACAGGGAATTAATGCTGCTACGCCAACAAATGGACAACAATCACCGCAGAACGGTCTGGGCTATGCTGCTCAGCGCAGTGGTCATCAGTGCGGCGGTATTGTTTCAATAAAGCCCGTAGTGCCAGATTGCTGATGCCCATGAACGACTGCAATTGTCGAGATATGAAGTTGTTATTTCGGCGATTTGTGCTTTAAGCAGAGTAACTGTAATAATCTCAATCTAAGATTAATAATAACGTCTACATGAATTAAGGAGCGGCATGCTTAGGTTATGTTCCGCTCTGCTTTTCTTCGTGAACTTCATGTCTTCGTGGTGAATAATTTACGTTTTTTCATATTAAAGATTAGAGAGGTGCAAAAATGGTAACACTGGAAACGCCGATCTGTGATTTCGGCAAAAAAGCCATCAATTTTGAATTGCCCGGCGTTGACGGGCGCACATGGTCTCTGCAACAGTGCATGGGTAAAAACGGCTTATTGGTCATGTTTATCTGCAATCATTGTCCGTATGTCAAAGCCGTGCAAGACCGGATTGTCAGGGATGCTCGGGAACTTAAAGCACTTGGGGTTGAATCGGTGGCAATCATGCCCAATGATACAATTGAATACCCGGCTGATTCTTTCGACAACATGAAAAAGCTGTCCGAGCAATTGGGGTTTAGCTTTCCTTATTTGCTTGATGAAACACAACAGGTCGCCAGAGCTTACGGCGCTGTCTGTACACCGGATTTTTTTGGCTATAATGCCGACTACGAACTGCAATACCGCGGACGCCTGGATGCCAGCCGCAAGGAAACTGCACCGCCGGATACCAAGCGCGAATTGTTCGAAGCGATGAAACTGGTTTCCGAAACCGGCCGCGGGCCCAAGGAACAAATCAACAGCATCGGCTGTTCTATCAAATGGAAACAGGATTAACCACAGACATTGTCCATGAAAAACACGAAAGGCACGAAAAATTTCTAATATTTACGATGACTTAGCTGTACTTATGCCAAAGCCGTAACTATCGCTTAAATGCTGAATGACTGTGTTACAAACACATTTATTTTTTGTGTTTTTTCGTGTTTTCCGTGCCTTTCGTGGACAAACTGCTTTTTTAGAATTAAACAATCAACCCACAACAATGAGAACGTAATATGTCAATTAAAAGAATGGTAGATCTGGACTTGTCAGGCAAACGGGTGTTAATCCGTCAGGATTTGAATGTACCGGTAAAAGACGGCAAAGTGACCAGCGACCTTCGCATCCAAGCCAGCGTACCCACTATTGAAAAAGCCCTGGCTGCGGGCGCGGCGGTCATGCTGATGTCACATTTGGGACGTCCTGTCGAAGGCCAATACGATGAAGAATCTTCATTGAAACCAGTCGCAGAGCGCTTATCCAGCTTGCTGGGCAAACCGGTCAGACTGGAAAGAGACTGGATCGACGGCATTACCATTCAGCCGGGCGAAGTCGTGCTGTGCGAAAACGTACGCTTTAATGCCGGCGAAGGCAAAAACGACGATACGCTGGGTAAAAAGATGGCGGCCCTTTGCGACATATTCGTGATGGATGCTTTCGGTACCGCGCACAGAGCGCAATCCTCAACCCACAGCGTGGCTAAATTCGCACCGATTGCCTGCGCAGGCCCATTATTAGCCAGCGAACTGGACGCACTGGGCAAAGCCCTGGAAACACCGGCCAAGCCGTTGGTTGCGATTGTCGGCGGCTCTAAAGTATCGACCAAATTAACAGTGCTGAAATCCCTGTCGGAAAAAGTCGACCAGTTAATTGTCGGCGGCGGCATTGCCAATACGTTTATTGCAGCCGCAGGATTTCCTGTCGGTAAATCGCTGTATGAAGCCGATCTGCTTGATGAAGCCAAACGATTGATTGCAGCTGCCAAAAGCAACGGCTCAGACATTCCTATCCCTGTTGACGTGGTTTGCGCAAAAGAATTTTCAGAAACCGCCGTCGCCACTGTAAAAAAAGTAGCCGATGTCGAAGCGGATGATTTGATTTTGGATATAGGCCCTGACACCTCAAAACAATACGCCGAGATTTTAAAAACCGCAGGCACCATCGTCTGGAACGGCCCGGTCGGCGTATTTGAAATCGACCAGTTCGGCGAAGGCACCAAAGCGCTGGCGACTGCGATCGCCGAAAGCAAGGCTTTCTCGATTGCAGGCGGCGGCGATACCTTGGCTGCTATCGACAAATACGGCATTAACGATGAGGTATCTTACACATCAACCGGCGGCGGCGCCTTCCTTGAATTTCTTGAAGGCAAAGAACTTCCTGCCGTTTCTGTGTTAAAATCACATAGTTAGAAATAGACCCAACAACGAATCAGGATTAAAAATGGCCAGAGTCACTATCGAAGATTGTTTAGAAAATGTTGAAAATCGCTTCAAACTGGTTTTATTGGCCAGTACCAGAGCGCGGCAACTTAGCCATGGTGCGACTGAATTTGTGCCACGCGGGAAAGACAAGGATACGGTTGTTGCATTACGCGAAATCGCGGCAGGCCATGTTACTACTGAAAACATCAATGCCCTGCATCGTGTCGGCGAAGCTCATGATCACCATAACCCGATGTTCTAATTCGTAAAGCCTATGCTGGAAATAGCGGACACGATCGAGCTGGAACGCCCTCAGGACAAACTAATCCGGCGTTTATGCACGACCTTGTCCGGCTATCTGGATCAAACCCAAATTGACCAATGCGTGCGTGCCTATGAAGTCGGCGCGGCCGCTCATGAAGGCCAATTTCGTAAAAGCGGCGAAGCCTATATTTGCCACCCTGTCTCTGTCGCAATCAGTCTTGCCGAGATGCGTATGGACGCCAACGGCATCATGGCCGCGATACTGCATGATGTTATTGAAGATACCCCTGTCAGTAAAAAAGAGCTGGCCGAGCAGTTCGGCACCGAAGTTGCGGAACTGGTCGACGGGGTCACCAAATTAAGTAAAATCGACAGTAAATCACATGCGGAAGCGCAAGCGGAAAACGTCCGCAAAATGTTTCTGGCCATGGCCAAGGATTTACGCGTCATCATCGTCAAACTGGCGGACCGTCTGCACAACATGCAGACGCTTGGCGTTATGCCGGCGGCAAAAAAACGTCGCATCGCCCGTGAAACCCTGGACATTTACGCCCCAATCGCCAATCGCCTGGGCATGAATAATATCCGGCAAAAACTCGAGGCACTGAGTTTTGAAGCGATGTACCCGATGCGCCATGCGGTGTTAAATAATGCGGTAAAAAAAGCACGGGGCAACCGCCGCAAAATTGTCGATATCATAGAAAACACGATAAAAAACCGTTTGGAACAGGCCGGCCTGAATTGCGACGTTGCCGGACGGGAGAAAAATCTTTACAGCATTTATAAAAAAATGCTCAACAAAAAAATTTCCCTGGCCGACATTTTTGATGTCTATGCATTCAGGATTTTTTGCGATGATGTGGATACCTGTTACCGCGTGCTGGGCGTTATGCATAACCTGTACAAACCGATTCCCGGACGCTTCAAGGATTATATCGCCTTGCCCAAAGCCAATGGCTATCAATCCCTGCATTCGATATTAATGGGACCCTACGGTGTGCCCATTGAAGTCCAGATCAGGACGCATGAAATGCACCGCATGTCGGAATCCGGTATCGCGGCGCACTGGCTGTATAAATCGGACGACGATAAAATCGAAAAATTCCAGGATCGCGCCAACGAATGGCTGAGAGATTTGCTGGAAATTCAAAAATCCGCCGGCGACTCGCTGGAATTTATCGATAACCTGAAGGTGGACCTGTTCCCGCAGGAAGTCTTCGTATTCACACCGCAGGGCTCCATTATCAAGCTGCCGCGCGGCGCGACCATTATCGATTTTGCCTATGCCGTACATACCGATCTGGGTAATGCCTGCGTTTCCGCCAGAATCGACAAACAGCTGGTGCCGCTGCAATCCAAACTGGAAAACGGCGTCACCGTCGAAGTAATTACCGCATCGTGGGCCAGACCCAATCCGCTTTGGCTCAACTATGTGATCACCGCCAAAGCCCGCTCCGGTATTCGCAATTACCTGAAGCACTTTAAACAGCAGGAAGCGATTAACCTGGGTCGCCGTTTGCTGGAAAAAGAACTGCTATCCATGCATTTACATCTGGAAAACGTCAGCAAAGAAAAAATACAAGCCTTGCTTCAGCTCATGTCCAAACAATCAATGGATGAATTGCTTGAAGACATCGGGCTGGGTAATAAAATGCCGTTTTTGGTTGCCAAACGCATAGCCCAGGATGATATGAGCGCCACCATCAAACTGAATGACGGCGACCAGACCCAGAAGAATCCGCTGATCATCAAAGGCACGGAAGGCATGGTCATCACGTTGGCTAAATGTTGCAGGCCGATTCCGGGCGATTCGATCATCGGCTATTTCAACCCCGGCAAAGGCATCGTCGTACATCATCATGAATGCCGCAACAGCAGTGTGGTCAGAAAAAAACAAACCAACTGGCTGGATGTGGAATGGAGCACTGATATCGCCGGTGATTTTCCTGTTGAAATCCGCATAGAAATACTCAATCAACGCGGCTCGTTGGCGACCATCGCCTCGACTATATCCGAACAGAATTCCAACATTGAAAATGTCACCGTCGTCGACCAGGATGACCGTATTAGCGTCGATTTAATCACCTTAACCGTCAAAGACCGAGTGCATTTAGCCAAAATTATGCGCCGCCTGAAAGAATTATCGATCGTGTTAAAAATTACCCGAGTTAAAGCATAAAGGACCGAAAATGATCAAACAAATTATCCAGACTGATAAAGCGCCGCAAGCCATCGGCACCTATTCGCAAGCGGTCAAAGTTGACCACACGGTTTATCTTTCCGGACAGATCCCTTTGGTGCCTAAAACCATGACCATTATTGAAGGCGATATAAGAGCGCAAATTACCCAAGTGTTCGACAACCTGCAAGCGGTTGCAGAAGCTGCGGGCGGGGATTTTTCGGACATCGTCAAGCTGAACGTTTTTTTGACCGATTTGGCAAACTTTCCGCTCGTCAACGAAATCATGGGGCATTATTTCCAGGAGCCCTACCCCGCCCGTGCCGTTATCGGCGTTGCAGCGTTGCCTAAAGCCGCCGATGTGGAAATGGATGCGATTATGGTGTTAAAGCCCCAGGAATATCCGGCTTGATTATTCGTTAATGTATCCCGTTAATGAAAACCCCGAATACCCTGAATCAATCAGTCGCTATATTGACTGGGATAGGCGCTCAAACCGCAAACCGCCTGCAAAAACTCGGCCTTTGCACGCTTCTGGACTTGATTTTCCACCTGCCTCACCGTTACGAAGACCGAACCCGCGTTTATGCTATCGGCTCGTTAAAGCCGGGCATGACGGTGCTGATCAGCGGCAAAGTTGAATTTACCGACATTTTACCCCGAGGCCGGAAAAGCCTGGTCTGTCGAATCAGCGACGGCACCGGCTTTATCAGCCTGAAATTTTTTCACTTTTCCGCCAGCCAGCATAACGTACTGAAACCCGGCACATTGATCAGCTGTTTTGCCGAAGTTCGCTACGGTTTTGCCGGACTGGAAATGGTTCATCCCGAATATAAGGTCATCGCCAATCCCGGCGATTGCATTACCGAAACACGCTTGACTCCGGTTTATCCATTGACCGAAGGCCTCAGTCAAAGTGTCATACGCAAAGCGGTCAGACAGGCTTTAGAATGCTGCAAACACGAGCCTGAGCTGCTGACCGACTGGATACCCGAATCTGTCTTAAAGCAATGCCATTACCCTGCCCTCGCCGATGCGATCCAAACCCTGCATGCGCCGGACGAATCGGTGTCGATTGAAGCGCTACAAAACGGCAGCGTACCCGCGCTAAAACGGCTGGCCTTTGAAGAACTGCTGGCGCATTTTTTAGTCCTGAGAGCAACCCGGAATAGAGCCAAAGTCTGGCAAGCGCCCTCTCTTTCTGCTGGTGCGGCAGGAAAAACCGCCACGGAACATTTTATCCGCTCCCTGCCGTTTAAGCTGACCGACGCCCAACAGCGAGTCATCGCAGAAATTGAAGCCGATTGCGGCCTGCAACACCCGATGATGCGGTTGGTACAGGGCGATGTCGGCTCAGGTAAAACCGTAGTCTCCGCCTATGCGGCATTACTGGCGCTGACCGCAGGCTATCAGGTTGCGGTGATGGCGCCGACCGAGTTGCTGGCGGAACAACACTTCCGTAACTTCAGCGCTTGGTTCGACGGCTTTCAAACCCAGGTGATGTACTTAACCGGACAACTCAAAGGCAATGCCAGAAAAGCCGTTTTACAGGCGCTGGAGGACGGCACAGCCGGCATTGTCATCGGCACTCATGCCTTGTTCCAGGACAGCGTGAACTTTCATCGTCTCGGCCTGATTATCATTGATGAGCAACACCGTTTCGGCGTCCACCAGCGGCTGGCGCTCAGGGAAAAAGGCCAGCAAGGCGACATCAAGCCGCACCAGTTAGTGATGACCGCCACGCCGATTCCACGTACGCTGGCCATGTTGCAATATTCCGATCTTGATATATCGATTATCGATGAGCTGCCGCCGGGCAGAAAACCGATTGTCACCAGCGTGATCCCCGCCGAACGGCGCGCCGATGTGATCGACCGGATCAACGGTTGGGTCGGCAAAAAAAAACAGGTCTATTGGGTCTGTACACTGATTGAAGAATCGGAAGTTTTACAATGCGAAGCAGCGGAAAAAACCGCAGAAACATTGACCGAAGCATTGCCGGATGTGCGCGTGGCACTGATTCACGGACGCATGAAATCCTCCGAAAAAGACGCTGTGATGCAAGCCTTTAAAAATCATCAAATTGATTTACTGGTCGCCACGACTGTTATTGAAGTCGGCGTCGATGTGCCTAATGCCGGATTAATGATCATCGAAAACCCGGAACGCCTGGGCCTATCCCAACTGCACCAATTACGCGGCCGGGTCGGCCGTGGCAATGACGACAGCTATTGCCTGCTGATGTATCAGGCGCCGTTGTCCGATACCACCCGCCACCGTTTGGGCGTTTTACGGGACAGTAACGACGGCTTTGTGATTGCCGAAAAAGATCTTGAGCTACGCGGCCCCGGCGAAGTCATGGGCACCCGGCAAACCGGGCAAATGCAGTTTAAAATTGCCGACTTGTCCAGGGATGCCGATGTGCTCGCTGCCGTTCAACAAATCGGCGACAGCTTTTTTACTCAAGCGCCCGAAGCCATACAGCCCTTGTGCGACCGCTGGCTGGGCGCATCTACAGAATATTCCGAGGTTTAATCCAATTGTCTATTAAGAGCTTTTTATTTAATCGGGAACCCTTGTGGCTGGAAAACCGCTCAGGCACCTGTCATACCCTGCCTGAGAACGTCCAATCCTGGACTTACGAGCCGGGATCGCTAACCCAGCGTCTACGCGATTATTACGGCGATGCGATTGGCGTGAAAGTCCTACTACAGCAATGGACTACGCCGTTCTTGAGTGAACGCAGATTACTTAAATTACACGAGAACAAGTACAGCTTGATCCGTGAAGTCTTACTCCATGCCGACGGCAAACCGCTGATATTAGCCCGAACCGTCATCCCGGCAAAAACCGTCAAAGTCACTAAAAGCAACTTGGCTCATCTGGGCAGCCGCCCGCTGGGGGAAGTGATATTTTCCTATCCCAAACTGGAGCGTATTGAAATGGATGTCACGTTGATTGACCTGCCGACCTGGACGCGGCCAGCTATAGATGAAGCCAATATCGACCAGCCGATATGGGGCAGAAGAACTGTCTACGCGATTGCGCATCAGCAAATGTTGGTCAGTGAGTTTTTTTTACCGGGGGTTTTAGAGGTTTTTTAGATTGGAACATCCGCAAGGATTAACCGTCGCTGCGAGACAGGAGTCGAGTAGTCCCCAGAAGCGATAGTGCATGTGTTTTCACGCAGCTTGCGAAGTGAAAATGCAGGCTTTCCGAAATCGCGTCGAGTCATTGGAGAGCATGTGAGCTACCCCTTGTTGGGTAGCGATCGAGTGACCAGGACGGCTGGGGCAGCCGCAGGCATTAGCGGTCGCGTAATTTTTGCCGCTTGTTGGGCTGGGAGGCCCATAAAAGCTTTCGCAAAAATAGCGACTCCCCGGTCGCCTTGAATTTTGTCGAAACATGGGCGATTAAGCCGTTCATGGCTCAACAATCAAAGCAGCTTCAGAAATTCTTCAACGGTCATATCCGCATTACGGATAAGGGCGCGTAGCGTACCGATTGAAAGTTCCTTATGTTGAGGAACGGATAAATTAACGCGTACGCCAGACTTAACCAAAACACGATGGCTTCCGACTTGCCCGATGGTTTGCCAACCCGCTTTCTCGAAAGCCTTGGCCGCGTCCTTGCCGGAGATATTGCCGAGTTTACCCATAAACTAAACAGTTACCATGATTTGTGTTTGTTTTTGAGCACCGTCTTGTTGCAAAGCAGAAATCGCTTTTTGATCCTCAGCCCACAACCATGCCGTAATCGCTTCTTTGATATTATCCAAGGCTTCTTCTTGATCTTTGCCTTGTGAAACGCACCCTGGCAGTGCAGGGCATTCAGCAACGATCCAACCATCTTCAGCCAGTTCGATTGTTATATGAAAAATCATGATGTTCCCCGCGTTAAATAAAAGTTATTTTCAAGCTACCTAAATAGCTGTCCAGCCTGTATTACACTCAGCTAAAGTATAATAGCCGACAAAGCTTATTCTCCAGTTAAAAATAGATCAAGACATAGCATCAGCTGCCAGAGCATTTGGGCTAATTGAATTGAGGCCTAGTAGTCAGTCATGATGAAGTACAAGGATAAAGCCGAGCCAGCTTCCGTCG